>JBLMWR010001031.1:0-6942 GCA_050257335.1 Deltaproteobacteria bacterium
GCCTGATAGACACGATTCCTAAACTCGTTTCCGGGAAGAAGGTCGTCGGCGTGCTGCTGATTGGCGACGGGGCCCAGCGGGCTCTTCCCCCCTTCGACATCGACCCCCGCGCCGCCGCCCATCGTCTGGCCGAGCAGCAGATTCCAGTCCACACCGTCGGCGTCGGTTCCTCGCAGATCAGCGAAACGGCCCTCGACCTGGCCGTCGAGGATCTGGAGGTGAGTCCGACCGTGTTCGTGAAAAACACGGTCGTCGTGCGGGCGAAAATCCGCGCGCTGGGGGCGGCGGATCAGGAATTGACCGTGCGCCTGCTCCTCGAAGATCCGACGACCGCCGAGTCCGGCAAGTCCGGCACAATGCGCCCCATCGCGGCGCCCAAAAAAATCAAGCCGACCCGGAATCAGGAAGTACTCCCCGTGGAGTTCGACTTCGTGGCCCAGGACCCGGGGGAATTCAAGCTCACGCTGGAGGTCCTCCCCCTCGAAGGCGAACCGCTGGTGACCAACAACTCGGTGACGACGTTTCTCAGCGTCCTCAAGGGAGGCGTCAGCGTGGCCTACTTCGACCGCCAGCACCGGCCCGAAGCCAAGTTTCTCAAGCGGATCGACGAATCCCCGGATATCCGCCTGGACTTCAAACCCGTCCGCGAAGGGCTCGGCGGCGTCAGGCCGCAGATCGAACCGGAATTCTTCGAGCCGGGGAAATACGACGTCTACATCATCGGCAGCGTGCGTGCGACGTCCTTTGGAACGGACGAGTTGAAGACCGTCGCGGATGCCGTGAACCGCGGAGCCGGGCTCCTGATGATCGGGGGGACGCACAGCTTCGGTCCGGGCGGATATGCGTCAAGTCCGCTCGCCGAGCTCCTTCCCGTCGTGACCTTGCGGACCGAAGTCTTGCCGAGCAACGATGAACCCGATCCGTCGATGCATTACGACCAGCCGCTGGCCATGCTCCCCACCTCGCAGGGGCTCTCGCACTTCGTGATGCGTCTGGAGTCGCCCGAGAAAAATCGGAAGATGTGGGAATCGCTGCCGGCGCTCAACGGGGCGAACAAGTTCGGCGCCCTCAAGGCCGGAGCGCTCGTCCTCGCCGAGGCCCCCGGCCCGTCGGGGAAGATCCCGCTGCTGGTCGCCGAAGAATTCGGCCGCGGCCGGACGATGGCCTTCGCGGCCGACAGCACATGGCTCTGGTATCTGGGCGGCCAGCACGAGGCGCACCAGCGCTTCTGGCAGCAGGTGATCCTGTGGCTGGCGCACAAGGACACGCAGGGGGACGAATCGGTATGGATCAAGCTCGATGCCCGGAGGTACCGCGTGGGGGCGCCGGTCGGCATGACGTTCGGAGCGCGCGACGCCGACAAGCGGCCCATCGACGACGCTTTGTTCACCGTCGAAGTCACTGATCCGGACGGCAAAAAACACGTGCTGACTCCGCAGCGATCGGGGTTCGAGCATCTGGCGCGGTTCCTGGAAACGCGGCGGCCCGGCGACTACCGCGTGCATGTCGAGGCGAAAAAAAACGATCAGTCGGTAGGTTTGGGGGCCGAGGCGAGGTTTATCGTCTACGACCAGGATCTGGAACTTTACAATCCGGCCGCCGATTTCGCGCTGCTCGAAGAAATCGCGAAGATCACGGGCGGGACGGCGGTTCCGCCGGGCGAGCTGGCCGCCCACCTGCGAAAACTGGCCCGCCTGGGACTGAACGTCGAAGTGACTCGCATTCAGCGAATCCTGCTGTGGGACAACTGGCCGCTCCTGGCGCTGTTCGTTCTTTCCCTCACTCTCGAATGGTTCTTCCGCAAGCGCCGCGGGCTGGTCTGAACACGAGCGGCGCCCCGTTTCTTTTCGTGCCGCGCAAATTGTCGAATTGAGAAAGGACGAAGAAGAACCGCGGATGACGCGGAGACGCGCGGATCAATGCGAGGAACCACGAAAGACGCGAAAAGCCCGAAAAAAACGGACCGAAAATGAAAAACTGATGATGAGACGAAGTTGGGAACACTGATTTCCACGAATCAACACACATGACGCATCGCCTGTGGAATCGTGATGAGTGCTGATTCGTGTGAATTCGTGTTCCATTACGTCTTGGTGCCGGGTGAAGAGCCGGCTGGCCTGTTCGTGCGCGGGTAAGCTCGCTTTCGATCCGAACCCAGTCCGGGGTGCTCGTTTCAGCAGCGGAATGGCCGTAAGGTCGTTCGACATACCGTCTTCCAGTTTCTCGTATTTCTTGTCGCATGGCCGGATTTCGTGAACTTTCCTTTTCTCTCAGCCGTCTATAATTGCTAAGATGGGAGGGGCCGGGTCTTCAGCACGGACGAAGGGGCCGGCAGGCGTTCCGGGCTCGATTTGAAGGATTCCACGATGGCCACGACCACCGAAGCACCGCGGCCCGAGGCGAAGCATTATGTCGATTACGAGGAATATGTCGATTTCCAGTTGGAGAAGACCCGCTCCAGCATCAAGCTGACCGACATCTTCACCACGCTGACGGCCCTGGCCGTCGCCGTTATCGGCTATCTCCTCGTCTTCGTGGTCTTTGACCAGTGGGTTCTCGAAGGGGGCTTCGGCTACGCCGCGCGGGTGAGCCTCCTGTGCGTGCTGCTGGCGGGCGTTCTGGGAACGTTGACCTGGCGGGTGTTCCTCCCTCTGATTCGCCGCATCCATCCGCTTTACGCCGCGCGGGTCATCGAGAAGTCCGACCCGAACCTGAAAAGCAATCTTGTGAATTTCGTGGACGTGCGGCAGTCGAACGCGCAGTCGGCGCCGGTGGTGCTCAGGGCGATGGAGAAGCGGGCGGCGGTCGAGCTGTCGCACATCGACGTCGAAGAGGCCGTCGACCGGCGGCCGCTGCTGCGGATCGCCTACGCCCTGCTGGCGGTCGTCGTCGTGTGCGCCCTGTACATCATCTTCTCTCCTAAAGACCCGTTTGCCTCGGTGCGCCGCGCCCTGCTCCCCACGGCGGCGATCGAAGTCGCCACCGAAACGACGATTACCGAAGTGGTTCCGGAGGACATGAAAGTCCCGGCGCGGACCATCCTTACGGTGACGGCCGAAATTCGCGGTAAAGATGCCGACACGGCGCAAATTCTTTTTACCACCGCCGACCACAAGTATGTCAATTACCCGGTAGAGATGAAGCGCGACGAGCCGACGTTGCCGCGATTCAGCGGCGTGCTCAATGGCGAAAACGGTCGCGGGCTGCTGCAGAGCCTGACATACCGGATCGTCGCCGGCGATGCGCGGAGCCGGGAGTATACCATCACGGTGATTCAGCCCCCCAGCGCCCGCATCGACGAAGTGCAGTACGAATTTCCGAAGTATATGGAACTCGAAAATCGGAAGTCGGCGGAAGGACATATCGACGGCTGGGAGGGCGCCGCGGTCACGGTCAAGGCCACGGCGAACGTGCCCGTCAAGTCCGCCCGCATCGTCCTCACCGATACCGAAGACCCGCAGGCGAAGGGGGAAGAGATCTCGATGTTCGTCAGCGACGGGACGAACCTGTCGGCGACGTGGAAGCTCGAATTCCGCAGCGACGGAACCGCGCCCCGGTACTATCACGTCGCCGTCACGACCGAAAAGCGGGAAACCGATCCTGACCCGACGCAATACACGCTTCGCATCCGCCCTGACCAGCGGCCCGAGGTCGCACTGCTGGCTCCCACGAGCGATCTGGAGATGCCGGCCAACGGCGTCGTCCCCCTCATCATTCAGGCCGCCGATCCCGATTTTCAGTTGCGCTCGATCGCGCTGAAGGCCGAGCGTAACGGCGAGTCGATTCTCGACAAAAGGCTGTTCGACGATCGTTTCCCCTCTCCGACCATAAGCGGAAAATACGACTTTCCGCTGGCCCCGCTGAAATTGACGGAAGGAGAGACGATCCAGTTCTGGATCGAAGCCAAAGACAACAAGCAGCCCACGGCCAACCGCACCACCACCCCGCGGATCAACGTGCACATCGGCAAGCCCGCCAGCGCCAAGGAAGTCGAGCAGCAGCTTGCCGAAGAGAAGAAGAAGCAGGATCAGCTCGCGCAGGCCGGCGATCAGCAGAATCCCGAGCGGCCCGATGCTTCTCCGCCGGCCGAATCCGGCGACGAGACCAAACCCGAGAAGCCCCGGCCGCGCGAGCCGGGCGAGCCCCGGGAGCGCAGAAAGCCCAATGACCAGCAACCGGACAATGAGCCGGATGCCGCTCCCGGGCAGCCCCAGAAGGACGACCGCCGGCCCGGCGAGAAGAACCGCCCCGACACAATCCAGGAAGCGCTCCAGAAGCTCCTGCAGAAAGAGCAGGAAGAGGAGCAGCGACCCGGCGACGAACAGCAGAAGCAGGAACAGCCGCAGCAGCAGCCGGAAGAAGGGAAGAACGCTGCCGAGAAAGGCTCGAAACAGCCGGGCGCCGGTCAGCGCCAGCAGAACGGAGAAAAATCTCCCGAGTCCAACCCGAAGAATTCCAATCAGAACAACGGCGGAAAACAGTCCGACGCCGCCGCAGGCAGGGAACGACCCAAGCCGGGCGATCGCACGCCGGGCAAGGACGAGAAACCCGGTCAGGATCCCCGGACGAAGTCCGAAAAAAATGATCCGCAGCAGAGCAAGGCGGGCAAAAACGACAGGGAAAAAACGCAGCCCAAGGGGGGCAAACAGACCGGCGACAACCGCGGCGGCGCGGGACAGGCCGACGACGAGAACCCGTCCAACAAACCTGATGGCCAGCAGCCCGACAAGTCGCCGAAGACCGCCGACCCGAAGTCTGCGGCGGGCGAGAAGAAGGACGGCGCGGGTGAGAAGAATGCCGGCCAGCAGAAGCCGGTCGAGCAGAATCCGGAGAAGGCGGACGACGGAAAACATCCGGCGGCCGGAAAGCAGCCGGGAGATAAAGATCAGCCTGCCGACGACGAACCGGAGAAATCGGCAAAGAAAGACGGCACGAAGACTGGCGCCAGAAATGATGACACGGCGTCGAGCAATCCCGATTCGAAGGACCAGGGGAAAAGGGATCCGGGTAAGAAGGACGACGCGGAGAAGCCCGGCGATCAGGGAGATAAGACCGATCAGGCCGACGGCAAAAACAAGCCGTCGAAACCCGATCAGGCCGGTGGCGATGCGCAGAAACCCGGCGCAGAAGACAAGCCCTCGACCGAACAGAAGAATTCGCCGCAAGGCGGAGCCGGTAAGGATGACAGTAAGCCCTCCGACCCCGCCGGGAATCCGAAGGATGCCTCCAAAGGCAAGGGCTCCAAGAGCAATTCCGATATGCCCGCGGGCGACCCGCAGGGTGGCGACGAAGGGGGCAGGAAGACGAAAAGGACGGACGACGAAAAAGGCCGCCAGGCCCGCGATGCGGCGGAAAACGGCGAGGAAAAACCGGCCGACGACTCTCCCGACGCCGTCAAGAAAAAGGCCGACGGAACGGAAGCCGGCGAAGCCACCGGCGACCAGGATGGCGATCCCCAGGCCCCGAAGGCGGGGGACAAGGTCATGAAAAAGCCGGGGAGCGAACCCGGCGCGAAGAAGAAGTCGCAGGGCGATTCCGATCCGGAGGTGAAAAAGACCGGCGACAAGCGCCCGCCTGAAGAGGGAAGTTCCGGGTCATCCGCCGATCCGGACAAAGCGAAACGCGCCCCCGACGGCAAAGATCCCACCGATCGGCCAGGCAAGCTCGACGATCCCCAATCCCCGGATCGCCCGGACCTGAAGAAGAATCGCGATCCTGAAAAGCGGCCCGGACAGCCTCCCGACGGTGGCAATCGGGACTTAAAAGGCGAAGGCTCGAAGAACCAGCAGTCGAAACAATCCGACGCGGGTGAAAATGGCGGCGGTCAGACTGCCGACCAGGGCAAGCGCGGCGCGAACCAGACCGGTCCCGGCGACCAGAGCGACGAAGCCGGTGCCACCGATTCCGCGAAGAAGATCACCGGAAAATCCGGCAGTAAGAAAGGCGAGGGCTCGAAGACGCAGCCCACCGACGAAAAAGGAGAACGCGATACTTCTCCTGGAAATGAGCGCGGTAAAGAGCCGTCGTCGAAGAAGAGTCAGGGCAAGTCCAGCGATCAGCCCGGAAAATCCGGAGACGAATCGGGGGAGCCGGGCAGCCAGGATTCCAAAGGCGAGACTGGAAAACCGGGCAGCGCAAAATCGGGCGGAAAGTCCGGCAAGAGCGGGAAAGACGGCGCGGGCAACCAGTCCGGCACCAATCCCGATGCCCGCAAATCGGACGGCCAGGGATCGCAGCCCGGAAAGCCCGGCAACTCGGGCAACTCCTCCCGCGGCGCTGGAATTCAATCCCGTCCCGGTGAGGGAGACGAACCCGGCGAGGGGAACGGTGGGCCGTCCGACGGCAAAAACCCCAAGCCGCGCGACGTTTCCGGCGACGACGAGCCTCCCACGCCCGAAGAGGACGAGGCCAATCTGGAACACGCCCGCAAGGCCACCAATCTGGTCCTGACGCGGTTGAAGGAGCAGCTCGACCGCGGCGAAGTCGATCAGAAATTGCTCGAAGAGCTGGGTTGGAAAGACCGCAAGGACCTCGATCGGCTGGTGAAGTTCCTCGACCAGGGGCTCAACAACCGCGATGACGATAATTCGCCCGATGCGCTCGCCCGGAAGCAGCAGTTCGAAGAGGTCCTCAAGAGCCTGCGCCTGGGGAACGAGACCGGTAGCCGCAGCGGCGGCGCCGGCACCACCCGGCGGATCCACGCCCTCGATACCCGCAACGTCCCGGTCCCCCCCGAGTATCGCAGACTCTACGAGTCCTACACCCGCAGCCTGTCGAAGAACCCCGATCCCGCCGCCAAGAAGAAGTAGGTCAGGCTTTCCAGCCAGCCCTTTGAAGGTGTCGAATCGGGAGTCTGGAGAATCTGGGGTAAGTCACGGAAAAATCGCATGAAATTGCCGGGAATTCTCGGTCGAAACGGTACCGGCTCGGTGGTGCGAGCAT
>JBLMWR010001032.1:0-2991 GCA_050257335.1 Deltaproteobacteria bacterium
AGTTGAATGAAATCGGCGACGAAGTCGCCCTCGTTTCGGCGCTGCGGCGAAACGACTCGGCGGCATACGAGACCCTGGTTCGGCGGTTCGGGGGTCAAATGCTGGCAGCCGCGAGGCGTTATCTGCCCGGCGAGCAGGATTGCGCCGACGCCGTTCAAGACGCATTCGTCGCTGCATTTAAGGCGATCGACGACTTTAAAGGAGAATCGCAACTCGGGTCCTGGATGCACCGCATCGTCATCAACGCCTGCCTGATGAAAATTCGGTCGCGTTCGCGCCGCCACGAAATATCGATCGACGCCCTGCTTCCCACGTTCGATGCATCCGGGCACCACGCCCGCGCGGTACCTCGCTGGACGCAAAAGCCGGACGAGAAGCTTCAGTCCGACGAAACCCGGACCATCGTGCGGCGGTGCATCGAGATGCTGCCCGATGACTTTCGCAGCGTGGTGCTTCTGCGCGACATCGAAGAATTCAGCACCGAAGAAGCGGCCGCGGCGTTGAAGATCACTCCTGGCGCGGTGAAGACCCGGTTGCATCGGGCTCGGCAGGCCCTCCGAACGCTTCTGGAGCCGCATTTCGTGAAGTAGCGGGCGGTGCCGATGAACGTTCGCGGGTCATTCGCGTAATGCCGAGCTTTTTCATCCGGCTGCGGAGCGTATTGGGATGCATTTGAAGTATCTTTGCGGCGCCGCGGGGGCCGTCGATGACGCCGTCAGTCTGCGCCAGTGTGGCAAGAATATGGTTCCGCTCGTTTGACGCCAGGCTTTCGAGGGGACGGTGCCGGCTTGCCTCAGGCGCAACGGGCGGTGGGGGCTGGGCAGTGGTTCGAAGGGACGCCTCCGTTGGGAGCGTTCGATATTTGGGCGCCGGCGAGAACACTTCCGGGTCAATTTCCAGTGTCGGGCCGTTCGAGAGGATGATCGCCCGTTCAAGAATGTTCTCCAGCTCACGAATATTGCCCGGCCAGGAGTAATTGCGCAGGCGGTCCATCGTTTCCCGTCCGATCGATTCGATGCCGACGCCGGCGCGAGCGGAGAATTTGGCGACCAGGAACTGAACAAGCGACGGAATGTCTCCTGCCCGCTCCCGCAGCGGAGGCAGTGCGATGGGAAAAACATTGAGGCGGTAATACAAGTCTTCCCGGAATTTCCCTTCGCGGATGGCCTTCGGGAGATCGCGATTGCTTGCCGCGATGACCCGGACATCGACCGGGATCGGTTCGGAACCTCCGACGCGCTCGAATTCGCGCTCTTGCAGCACGCGCAGCAGCTTGACCTGGACTTCGATCGGCACTTCACCGATCTCGTCGAGAAAAATCGTCCCTCCGTGGGCCAGCTCAAACCGTCCGATCCGCCGGCTGATCGCGCCGGAGAATGCCCCCTTCTCATGGCCGAACAGTTCTGACTCGACGAGACTGCTGGGGAGGGCGGCGCAATTGAGCTTGATCAGCGGCTTGTCGTGCCGGCGACTGGCCGAGTGAATGGCGCGGGCGATCAGCTCCTTTCCCGTCCCGGTCTCGCCGGTGACGAGAACGGTCGCGTCGGTCCGGGCCACGCGATTGACTTTGTCGAGCGCCTCCAGCAGGCCGGGACTCTGGCCGACGATCTCGTCAAAGTTGTGGACCGACTTGATTTCTTCCTGGAGATAGAGGTTTTGTGCAGTCAGGCGCGCTTTCTCCTGCTCCATCAGCACGTGATCGGTGATGTCCACGAACATCGTGCGGGTGTATTTGCCGCCGGGTTCGGGCTTCGACCACCACTGAACCCAGACGGGATTCCCATTGTCTTTGCGGCGCAGTTCCAGGACGACGCCGCTGGTGTCGGTGCCGCCACGGTGGAACGACGCGAAGGCCTCCTGCATGCGGCGCTGGGCGTCAGGTGTGTCGGGAATGAGCGATCTCCCGATCGTCGCCGGGACCTCTTCCGGCTGGATGCCGAGAATCCGTATCGCGGCCCGATTGGCGCTGATGAAGCGCGAATCCAGGTCCTCGATGACGTACGCGATGGGCGCTTCTTCGTACAGGTCGCGCAAGCGCTGCTCGCTGTCGCGCAGCTCGCGTTCGAGTTTCAGCCGCGCCAATTCGGCCGCCGCCCGGGCCGCGAAGATCCGAAACAACAGGAGTTTTCGCGGCTCGTCGGGCATGGGCCGCTCGTCAAAGACCGCCAGGTGACCGAGCACCCGGCCGTTCCCATCGCGCAGCGGGACCCCCAGGTAGCTCTCGATTCCCCAGTCGATGAGCGGCCGATCGTCCGGAAACTTGTCCCGCACTCCGACTGGATAATGGCACAGGTTCCCGCGAACGACGTCCTCGCACGGCGTGCCGGCAAGGTCCCACTCCACGTTCCCGGCGATATGGTCCTTCGTCCAAAAGGAGATGGTGCGGGCCCGCGCGGGCGCAGGGGAAGGGGCGAATTCGGCGACGAACGCGTAGTGCGCGTCCACGGCTCCGGCCAAATGGCGCACCAATGTTCGAAAGAACTCTTCCCCTGTGCTGTGGACGGTGCCCTCGACGATCGCGCGGAGCGCGACGGTTTCGTCATCGTCCAGGCGCGGGGAGGCGCCGGACTGGCCAGGAATTGCAGGCTCCTTCGAAACAGTCGTCGAAAGCTTGGACTTGTCGGTCATGGACGTCCGCCGGACTTCGAGAGCCCTCCGATCAGTCAACGCGCGGCTCCAAAACACTGAATCGGCGCCCCGATTCGGTGGTCGCCGGCCGGCCGATATTCTACCCGCACCCGACCGGAACCCAAAACGAGTCTGGGAGGAAGTGAGCCGGTTGCGATGCGCCCATGATTCGGGCAGTTCGTGGGTTGCGCGCTTGTGGTGAGTAACGTTACCCCTGTGTTCTGCCGAGAAGGGTATGCTCGGCGGCGAAAATTTTAAAAAATCCAGTTTTTTCGACCACCGTCATGGTTGTTCGGGCATTAGTTGCTTTGTAAACTCGCGTTCCTCTCGGAGGAGCACGCTATGCGTTTTCATGTCAGCAAG
>JBLMWR010001033.1:0-2846 GCA_050257335.1 Deltaproteobacteria bacterium
TCGCACGCCAGGTCAGTCAGAGCCGCACCGTCGAAGCACATCTCACGACCGAAACGCAGATTCCGACGGCCGCCGCAATCATCCGCCGCGGCATCGAGCCGGGCGCAGAAGTGGTCGAAGCGACGGCGGAAGGGGCGGTCCGGTTCCGCACGGCAATCCCGGAGACCGGGTTGGGAAAGCTGCTCGCGCAACTGGTGCAGGAGGGAATCGAGGTCACCCAGTTCCACGAAGAGCAGACCGACCTGGAAGAGGCCTTCATGTCGTTCGCCCGGCCCTCGGAACCCGGGCAGACTGCCGTCGCCGTGGGAGGATCCGCACATGGCTAATGCGATCGTGTCCCGAGAACTGGCGACGATTCTGCGCACCCGCCGGATGCTGATCTTCCAGTGCGGACTGATCGGGCTGTTCGCCCTGCTCGTCATGGTACGCTGGCCGAGCGAGGCCCGCATGGCGGCCTCGGGGGTTCGCTCGCAAGAGGTCTTTCGCGTGTTCGCCTACGGTCTTTTGACCACGATGCTGCTGCTGTTGCCCGTCTTTCCGGCGACGAACATCGTCCGCGAGAGAATTCAGGGGACGTTGGCCCTGCTGTTCAACACGCCGCTGGGACCGTGGCGGATCTATTGGGGAAAGCTGCTGGCCGTCCTGGGGCTGGCTGGCATCGTGCTGTGTCTCAGTCTGCCGGCGGCCGCGGCCTGTTATGCCTCGGGAGGCGTGTCGCTGACGGGCGAGTTGCCGGGGACATACGCCCTGCTCGCGCTCGTGGCTCTGCAATCCGCGGCGCTGGGGCTGTGCGTGAGCAGTTACTCGAACTCGGTGGACGGTGCCGTTCGCTGGACATACGGGCTGATTCTGTTTCTCAGCGTCCTCTCGCTGGGACCGCACCAGTTCTTTCAGGGCCAGGAAGGGTATCTGGCGGAGATCGGCGAGCGGCTCCGCTGCCTGTCGCCGTACGCGGCGATGATGTCGCTTCTGGGTGCCGGAGACATCGCCGGCCAGGGGCTGCTCTCGACCGCCGACGTGCCGGGGCGCTTCGCCGTGGCGTCGCTGGTCATCACCGCGCTGTGTGGGGCGGTGACGCTGGGGCGGCTCAACCACAGGATCTTCGACCAGGCCCGTCCGCAGGGGCAGATCAGCGACGACCGTCACGTGGCGGTCCGCACGGCCCGGCGATTGTTCTTTCTGGTCGATCCGCAGCGGCGCTCGCGGGGGATCGGGCCGTTCGTGAACCCGGTGATGGTCAAGGAGTTCCGCTGCCGCCGGTTCGGACGCCTGCACTGGCTGCTGCGGTTGATCTCGATCTGCGCCATTCTGTCGCTGTTTCTGACGTATGCCGCCACGCAGGAAACGATCGAATGGGGCGTCGAGACGATCGGCGGAATCCTGGTGTTCATGCAGGTGGCGCTCCTGGTGCTGATCGCCCCCAGCCTGGCGTCGGGGCTCATCAGCGGGGAGCGCGAAAGCGGGGGCTGGCCGCTCCTCATGACGACCCCGTTGCCCGTCGTCCGCATCATATGGGGGAAGCTCTTGAGCGTCATCCTGACGCTGATGCTCGTGCTGTGCGCGACGCTTCCAGGTTATGTCGTCATGGTGTACATCGAACCGGGGATGCGGTTTCAGGTGGAGCGGGTGGTCGTGTGTCTGGCGGGGACCGCGGTCTTCTGCATGCTGCTGAGCGCCGCCGTGGGAAGCCTTTTCCGCCGCACCGCTCCCGCGACCGCCGCGGCCTACACCGCGCTTTTGGCGATCTGCGCAGGCCCGCTGCTGGTGTGGATGGGGCGCGACGCGCCGTTCGGACGCGCGACGGTCGAGGCGGCGCTGGTTGTCAACCCGGTGGCCGCGGCGCTCTCGGTCATCCGCACGCCGGGTTTTCAGGATTACAATCTGATTCCCGCGAACTGGTGGTTCCTGGCGATTTCTTCGGCCCTTTCGCTGGCGGTTCTGGTGGTTCAAACCTGGAGACTTTCGCGCCCGCAATGAGCGATGCCCGCCCCACCCACCCATGGGACACCGCCCGTGGGGTTGAGCGGAATCGTTCCTCAAATACCTGGCGCATACAGAAAATGCCGATGTTCCGTCAACTGCTTGTCGTTGTGCCGCTCGTGACCTGGATCGCTGCTTCGGCGCGCGCAGAAATTCGTCCCGACTTCGAAATGGACGGCGATCCCGAGATCCATGTTCCGGCGACCGTCATGGTGTTTTCGAAACGGCTGAAGCCGCTGTGGTTGCAGGCTCTGGCGCGCCCCGACGCCGACATGCAGCGCCTGGCGGCCGACGCCATCGGCCGAGGTCACGAGGGGGGAATGCCGGGAATGGACGAAGCCGTCCCCGGACTGATTGCCATTCTCACGTCGCCGTCGTCTCATCCGGCGGCGCGACTGGCGGCGGCGCAGGCCCTGGTGAAGCTCGACGCGAAACAGGCCGCCAAGGAGATGGCCGGCAGCGCGGAGACACAAGGAGCCGAGCTGCGGCAGGTCGTCGAGCCGGCTCTGGCCTCGTGGAATTACGAGCCGCAGCGCGCCGTCTGGCAGGCACGGCTGACGGCCCCGGGCGTGCGGCACCGCGACCTGGTTCTGGCGATTCGCTGCCTGGCGACGGCTCACGACGGCTCGCGGGTGGCGGCATTACTCGACCTCGTACACGATCGGTTTCGCCCTCCTGCGGTGCGGTCGGAAGCCGCTCGCGCGGCGGGGCTTCTTCAGGAGCGCGACCTGGAAGCCGAGGCCGGGCGGCTTTTGGCCGGGGCTGCATCGACTCCCATCCTGAATCGGTTGTGGGCGGGGCGCCTCCGCGCCCGGCAGGCGGGCGACGCGGCGCAGCGGCTCCTCGCGCAATTGGCGGTCGACCCG
>JBLMWR010001034.1:0-3540 GCA_050257335.1 Deltaproteobacteria bacterium
GACGAGCCACAACAACTGACCGGTCCGCGTCCCGGAGGCGGCTTGTGCTGACCAGAGATGAAATCTGCCGGTTGATCCCGCACCGCGACCCCTTTCTGTGGATCGACGAGGTGATTGAGGAATCCGGGAACGCTCTGGTGGCCCTTAAATTCATTCCCCCGGACCTCGACGTCTTTCGCGGGCATTACCCCGGTCGCCCGGTGCTGCCGGGCGTGCTCTTGTGCGAAGCGGCGATGCAGGCGGGAGCGGTGCTGATCGCCCGGCAGGGTTTGACACCGGGGGAAGCGGGCGCTTGGCGGCCTGCCGACCGGGTCCCCGTGGCGACGCGAATCAACAATGTCAAATTCCGACAGTTGGTGCGTCCCGGTGATACGTTGGAGATCGCGGTCGAATTGACCGAACGTCTGGCGGACGCGTTTTTTCTTTCGGCGACAATCAAAGTTGCCGGAAAGACTGCCGCGCGGCTCGAATTCGCCTGCACGCTGGCGAGCGCTTGAAGTTCGCGCCGTCCATTCGGCGGGCTGGCATCGTCCCCCGTTCCCAAGCGGAGCGTGGGAACGGGTCGTAGAAATTATACTGGTAAATTCATCGGGCGGTCGTCATACTGTCCGACGTTGGAGTCGGGTTGCGTTCGTCCCGCTCTATCTTCGACTGAATCTCCCGGGGAGGCGAAATTCATGAACCGTCACAGCTCTTGTCCGGATTGCAGTGAATCGGGTTATCCTGTGAATCGCCGCGAATTCGTTCGCGTGGTGGGCTCATCGGCGGCCGCCGTCGCCGCCGCTTCGGCCCTGCCGGGCCGCCTCTTCGCCGAAGACAAGCCCCGTCCGGCTTCCGAGTCGCTGGTCAAGAAGCTGTACGACCTGTTGACGCCGGCCCAGAAAGAGGAAGTCTGCTTCCCCTGGGATTACACCGACGACCGCGGGCTGCTCCGCACGCGCGTCTCCAATAACTGGAACATCACCGACGTCACGAAGCTCAACGTCGGGGGAAGTTTCTTTACGAAAGACCAGCAGGATCTGATCCGCGAAATCTTTCTCGGCCTGTACAATCCCGACTGGCACGAACGGATTTTCAAACAACTGAAGGACGACGCCGACGGATACGGAAAGCAGCAGTCGATCGCCATCTTCGGGACCCCGGCCAGTGGAAAATTCGAGTTCGTCATGACCGGGCGGCACCTTACCATCCGCTGTGACGGCGACAGCACCGAGCACGTGGCGTTCGGCGGACCGATCTTTTACGGTCACGCGGCATCGGGTTTCACAGAAAAGGTCGGGCATCCGGGAAACGTCTTCTGGCACCAGGCGCAGAAGGCCAACAGGCTGTTTCAGATGCTTTCCGGCAAGCAGCGAGAACAGGCGCTGATCGAAGTGGCGCCCCACGAAAGTGCCGTGGCCTTCAAGGGGAAGGAGGGATCCATCGCGGGCGTCCCGATCGCCGAGCTGTCGCCCGACCAGAAAGAGCATGCCAAAGACGTCCTGAAGACCCTTCTCGAACCGTACCGCGACGCCGACCAGAGCGAAGCCGCGAAAATGCTCAATGCCCAGGGGGGACTCGACGCCTGCCGTCTGGCCTTCTACCGCAAGGGAGAAAAGGGCGAATCGCTGGATCTGGGAGACGACGGCGAATGGGACGTGTGGCGGATCGAAGGCCCGTCGTTCGTTTGGCACTTCCGCGGCGTACCGCACGTGCACGTCTGGGTGAACGTCGCCGATGACGCGAGCCTCAAGCTCAACGCCAAGGGTTGAGAATGCAGGAAACGCATCGTCAGGTTCGTGCGGCAGCCGCACAAGGATGGCCGGGAATGCCCAGAATCTCGATTAATGAAATGACGACCTATCACTGGTCGCTGCTGGAAGACGTCACCGGCTATCAGGCGGCGGGCGTCAAGAGCATCGGCGTCTGGCGACGAAAGCTGTGCGACTTCGGCGAAGAACGCGGGGTCGAACTGTTGCGTGAGAGCGGCCTGGCAGTCTCGAGTTTTTCGAGCGCCGGCGGTTTCACCGGGTCCGACGGACAGACGTTCCGGGAAGCTGTCGACGACGCTCTCGACGCCGTGCGGCTGGCGGCGGAAATGCGGGCCGGGTGTCTCGTCGTCGTCACGGGGGGCCGCGCCGGGCACACTTTCAATCACGCCCGTCGCATCCTGCGCGACGCGCTCTGGGAAATCGGCGATGCCGCCGGCGGGGCCGGATTGAACATTGCCCTGCAGCCGGTGCACCGTCGGCCGATCGAGCGCTGGTCGTTTCTCACCACCCTCGATGCCACGCTCGACACGCTCGCCTGGTGCGACCACCCGCGGGTGGGAATGGTTTTCGACTTCTTCCACCTGTGGCGCGAGCCCGACCTGTGCCGCCGGATCCCTCAGGCCCTTCCCTGGATCAAAATCGCCGCTCTGTGCGACGCCCACCCCCCTGCCCGCAATGACGACGACCGCTGCCTTCCCGGGCAGGGCCAGTTGCCCGTCGCGGAAATCGTCGCGGCGCTCGAGACGAACGGTTTTCGCGGCGTTTATGACATCCAGCTCCTGAGCGATCATTGCTGGCGGACGGATTACGGCGCGCTTCTGGCCGACTGCCGCGACTGTCTGGTCAAGGTCTGTCCGCAAACGTTTCCGTTTCTCGATCGGACGGTGGACGAGGCCGGAAGAGCTCCCGGCGCGGTTTCGGTTCGCCCGACGGTCGCCGCACCGCCCGGGTAGTTGCGAGTTGGAGGCGGGTTCCGCCGGTGCTGCTCAGGGGGGCGCGGACCCACGGGACGCCGCCCGTGGCCTTGGTGATGCTCTACCATCGGTGCACTATCTTCTATCCTCTATCCTCGACCTTCTGGCGCACCGCGCGCAATGCCCCACGAGTCCCTGACGCTCGATGAACTGGCGGCGCAACTCGGCCGCGACCGGCGCGAGCTGGAAAAGCTCGTCAGTCGCGGGCGGATTCCGGGTCGGCGCGTGGACGGCGTGTGGCGCTTTCATCCCGCCGAAATCCGGATCTGGCTCGAGCAGGAGATGCGCGGGTACACCACCGCCGAACTGGCCGCGGTCGAAGAATCGCAGCGTTCGGGCGAAACGCCAACAGCCTCGCCCCTCGTCGGCCTGCTTTTGCCGGAAACCGTCCAGGTCCCCCTCGAAGCCCGGACGCGCCGGTCGGTGCTCGAGACGCTGCTCGAAGTCGCCGGCCGCACCTGGCAGGTCTGGGAGCCGGCCCTGCTTCTCTCGGCGATTCTGGAGCGCGAAGAAATCATGTCCACCGGGTTCGAGAACGGCGTCGCCTTCCCGCACCCGCGCAATCCCCTCCCGCAGGCGCTGGGGGCCTCGCTCGTCGCCTACGGCCGCACGTTCTCGGGAATTCCCTTTGGCGCTCCGAAGCGGAGTCTCACCGACATTTTCTTCCTAATCCTGTGCCGCGACTCGAAGACCCACCTGGCAGCGCTGGCGCGCCTCGGCCGGCTCGTGCAGGTTCCCGGATTTCTTGACGACCTGCGTTCCTCCATGGACAGCACGGGGAGTTACGATACGATCCGCCGCGCCGATGCGCAGTT
>JBLMWR010001035.1:0-5482 GCA_050257335.1 Deltaproteobacteria bacterium
ACCTAGTGATTAAGAGTCACTTGCTCTACCAATTGAGCTATAGGGGCTAAGACGCTTTCCTGAAAGACGTTGCGTCGAGGCGTGAGGTTCGGGAGGAATTGATCCCCCGCCTGCCGAGCGACGCCGCGGAAGCGTTGGAGAAGTATGGCGAAATGCGGAATGGGCGTCAACTGACCGGCGATGCCGTGCCGGAGGAATTCTTGCTCGCCAAGGACTTCTGGGTTGATACGTCGCGCGGCATGGGATGAGGCATTCGTGGCGATCCGCCGCGGGAACCGGAATCTACGGCGACACAAGTCCATCGCAGCGGGTCGCCCTCGTTTCGCAATCCTCTGGTCAACGCCCCGGGCAGACATACCGCGCATTGCGGAACCTCACGAATGAAATCGACGGCCCAGAAGAGCCGTCCTGCATTGGCAGGGCGGAAGAGGCTCTTAGTGTCCGGCCTTTGAGTAACCGGCGAGGTTTGGACGGTCGAGGGGTTCTTTCCCCGGCGGCACAGGAATCGGAGCGCCCTCGTGTGCCACCATCACCGACATGTTGTTGAACACGTGAACGCTCTCTGCGCCGGCCGCGTCGACTTCTTTGAGCGCCTTGGGAAGGTAGCTTGCGATATCCAGGATCAGGATCGCATGGCGGAGCGACGCCTGCTCCTTTTTTCGCTTCGGCTCGAATCGCAGCCAGACCTCGGTGCCCTCCACCTTTTCGAGTTTGACGTCGAACCGCTGCCGCAGCTCGTCTGCCCGCATTCCCAGCAGGTACGGCCGCGCGAGGCGGAATTCCTGCATCGACTCTTGAATGGCGCCAAAATCGATTTCTCCGATCATTGGCCCGCCGATAAGGACGAAGAGAAAACCGGCGATTTGATTGGAAATGGTCGGGCGATCCGCCGGACTTCCAGTCCGCTTCGGCTGCGCCGCAGGGCCGTTAACTGGAGCCGGAGCCTCAGGCGGCAGTACGTCTTCCGGCAATTCCGGCGGGTCGGGCTGGTGTTCGCCATCCTTTGATTCCGCCGGCAGCCTCCACTCTTCGAACGTGCGCTCCTTCTCATCGACTCGAATGACACGAGTCCCGGTCCAATGCCATCGCTCCGGATCGTCGGCCTGGAGTTGGAAGGGGACGCCACCGGGTGCCTGTTTTCGGGCGACTGCCCCGCGCGGGATCGGCGCCGGTCCGATTCTGTAGACCGCCCGTCCGAATCGGTCAACCGCCAGCGAACCCTCGCCACGGCGTTCGACTCCGAACGTCGGGTCATACCGGAACCGCGTAAAGGTACAATCCAGGCGGCCACGTCGCGCAGCGGCTCGTTCCCATGCGCGGATGATGTCCGCCAGCGACGGTCCCGCGCCGGTATTGATGGAGGCGGCCAGCGGCCCTTTCGACGATCGTTCGTATTCGGCCACCTGCCCGGGTTTCAGAATTCTGTTCAGCGTCTTGGCGAACAACGAATTGCCGACGAACAGGGAACGGCTTAACGCGGGCCGCAAAGCATCCGTTTCGGCAGAGAGGGTTGTGGCCCACCTTTCAAACTGGGCGACGTCGCGGATGGCGGCGACGTTTTCGAAGCGTGCCCGGATCTCGGCGGCACGATCGAGAAGGTGCTTGATGTCGCCGCGGCCGGCCAGGCGCAATTTCTCCTTCTCAGTGTCGTTCAGGTCGCAGGCGAGATCGACCGCGTTGATCTGCTTGTCCAGCAACCTGACGAGCCGATCGCGGGCGCCAGCCGCGTGCTGGTCGGGGCCAAAGATCAACTGATCGAGGTTTCCCCGATTGAAAGTGACTTGCATCATTCGCGGCGGCGGATCACTTTCCAGCGAGGCGTACTCATCCGGGAAGTTGGGGTCGATCGACTTCTGGCACACGATCGTGACGCCGTTGAACCTCGCGATTCCAACGTCCCCGTTGCGCGTCATTCCCACCCTGAACTGGAACGTGCTGTTTGCGGCAGCGTTCCGTGCGGGGGGTGCCTGCCCGTGCAGTGGTGCAGCCGGCAGGGCAGACATCAGCAAGATCGGGATCCATCGTCGCCACGCGGTCGTTCTCGTCATGACGATCCCCCGTCAGGGTTTTCGGCACGCCTGAAAGGCGACTGCCAACAGTGCGATGCGCCCGTAGCTTACCGTCACCGGCACGGAAGGTGAATGGCAGTACCGATTACGGGCACTCCGGGCTCGTCGAGGGGATGAATCACGGCGGGAGTGGTTCAGTGAATTCTTACGGGCAGGTTGGAAACCACGGTCCTCGGCCGTGATCCGATTGCCATTGACGGAAAGTCTTTTCGGGGATATCACTTGCGGCCCAAACGGCGGCAGTCCCGGCGAGGAGGCGAGCCTGACTGTCGCATGTAGAATTACGAACTTCAAGCACCCGTCAAACTGCGGATGATCGGCATGGATGCCGTGCAGCAGGTTTTTCTGTTTTTCGCCGCGTTCGCCTTCTGGCAATCGGCGATCATGCTCTTCCATACGTGGGAGTTTCGCCGGTTCTACGGGAGAAGGCGGACAAAAACGCTGAATGCCGACAGCGGGTTGCGGGTGGCGCTGATCGCCCCCTGCAAGGGGATCGACGCTGATCTGCGGTCGAACCTGCTGGCCCTCTTCTGGCAGCGCTATCCGCATTACGAACTGTGCTTCGTCGTCGAATCCGAGAGCGATCCGGCAGTGCCGGTGATCTGCGAGTTGCAGCAAGAGCACCCTCGCATTTCGAGTCGTCTGGTCATCGCCGGCGTCGCGCACGATTGCGGACAGAAGGTGCACAACCTGATGTGTGCCACACGGGCAGTTCTCGAAAGCTCGGGGTTGGGCGAGCGCCCCCCCCTGCCCCCCCTTGCTCAGGGGGGGAGAACTGATTCTACGGTTGCGCCGGAGGTGTTGGCGTTTGTTGATTCGGATGCCTGTCCGCACGTCGACTGGCTGGCGCGGCTGGTTGAGCGGCTGGCGAGCGGCAAGAACGCCGTCGCCACAGGTTATCGCTGGTACGTTCCCGAGACTGAGGGCTTCGCCAACCGGCTCTTGTCGGCGATCAACAACACGATTATCGGATGGACCGGCCCCTACGGCTTCACTCTGCTCTGGGGCGGAGCCTGGGCAATTCGGACCGAGACCTTCAGGAAGCTGGGTTTGCCGGACGCGTGGAAGGGAAGTCTGAGCGACGACCTGGTCGTCAGCGGGCTCGTGCGGAAAGCGGGACTGCGGGTGGGCTTCGAGCCCCATTGCCTGACGAAATCTTCGGCAGATTTCAACTGGGGACGGCTGGGGGAGTTCCTGCGGCGGCAGTTTCTCGTGGTCCGCGTTTACAGCCCCAGGTGGTGGCAGGTCGCCTTCTGGGCAGGCGTTTTCACAAACGCCTGCCTGTGGGGAATGCTCGCGATCGGTATCTGTTGGACGACAGAGCACGGGCCGTGGGCTATCGCAGTCGCAGGCGGACTGGCGTATTACCTGTCCGGAGTTTTGCAGGCACACCTGACTGCGCGAGCCGTGCGGCCGTTCGTTTCCATCGCCGACGAAGACTACGATCGTGTGGCGCGACTGAACATCTGGGGCTGGCCGCTGGTCTCGCTGGCGGGCTGGCTGGGGATCGTTTCGTCGGCGTTCGGGCGAACGATCAGATGGCGTGGAATCATCTACCGGATGGACTCCCCGCGGCAGACTACGATCTTGTCAAACGGCAGGAAGCACTCAGCGGATCCACAAACGGAGAAGAAGGCGCATGCGCGGACGACATCGCGGGCGGCATAGATCGGGAGGCTTGACGCGCTGGAGCCGGGGCCAGATCGCCCCGGCGGCTTCAGAGTCCACCGGCGGCGGTATGTCTCCGGGAGCGGGCAAAACCGCGTCCCTGCGCAGAAATTCCAACCTGCGGATCGTCCTGTGGGACACCCGGCACGGGGGCGCATTCAAGGATTTCGCGGGGGGGTTCGGCGTGGGGCAGTTCCGCGGCAAGGGGCTGCGGGCGAAGATCATCGAGCACTTCTACCGTCGCGATTTCCGGGCGCCGCCGCTCGCTTACGGGTACCTGGCGGCCGGGCTGGCGGAGCACGGGCATTCGGTCGAATACTGCCTGGAGGAGACTCCCGACGCAGACGTGTACATATTCAACCCGGCGCTGATGACGCTGCCGTATGAGCTGAAAGTCATCCGCGAGCTGAATGCCCGCGCTCCGCAGACGCAGATTGTCGTCGTGGGGCAGGTGGCCAGCACGATGCCCGACTCGTTCGCGAGCCTCGATTGCAAAGTGGTGAACGGGGAACCGGAGCAGCTCAACGTCAGGCTCGCCGAGGTACTCGATGCCGCCGGACAGAAAGTGTCGATCGGGACGGTCGCCGATCTCGATTCGCTCCCCTTCCCCGACTGGTCGATCTTTCCCTACTGGCAGTTCCGCGTGGGATACGATTTTTCTAAATTTCCGACGGCCTACATCCAGTCGAGCCGGGGCTGCACGCTGAGCTGCACGTATTGCCCGTACATCATTCTCGAGAACAAGGTCCGCACGCGGTCGCCGGCCCTGGTGGCCGAGGAAATGCGGCGGAATATGGAAGAATACGACTTCCGGTCGTTCAAATTCCGCGACCCGCTCTTCGGCGCCCGGCGGAAGCATGTCGAAGAGCTGGCCGCGCAGATCGGCAAGCTCCCCCGCAAGGTTCAATTCTCGGTCGAAAGCCGCATCGAGCTTCTGTCGCGCGACGTGGTCGAGATGCTCCGCGACGTGGGGCTCACGTCGGTGACGGTTGGGATCGAAACGCCCAGCCGCGAGACGCTGGTCAAGTACAAGCGGGCCCCCATCAAGGACGACAAACAGGGCCAGTTCGTGGAGATGTGCCGCGGACTGGGGATTCGCGTCGTCGCCGGCTTCATGATCGGTTTTCCCGAAGACACGAAAGAGTCCATCCGGGCGGTGTTGCGGTATGCGAAGCAGGTCGATCCGTTCGTGGCGAATTTTAATGTCTGCACCCCGTACCCCGGAACGGGCTTCATCGAAGAAATCGCCTCGCAGATCGCCAGCCGCGACTGGAGCCGCTACGACGTCTACACCCCCAATCTCAAGTACGAGCATTTAACGCCCGAGATCGTCGCCGAGCTGCATCAAGAGTGCTTCCGGCAATACTACTTCCGCTGGCAATATCTGGGGGACAACTGGCAGTTCCTGTTTCCCGGGCTGCATAAGCTGGTCTCGGCGGTCACGCCGGCCACACCCGGCAATTCCCGGGTCACCCTTTCCGCGCCGGCCGGCGGAGCATCGAAACGGCAGCCGGCCGCCGGCGCGGCAAATTCGCTGAAGGTGGTCGATCAGCCAGAATGCACCGCCCCCCCGCCCCCGGCACTCGTACAGCTTCAGACCGGCCCTCGCCCGCGCAGATCGGCGTAGTGCTTTGTCAAACCTTGATTTTCGGGTAGCCACGCTCGCCAGAGCGTGGGGGATGAGGCTGTATTCGATGCTTTCCCACGCTCTGGCGAGCGTGGCTACAACCTAACTTTTATCTTTG
>JBLMWR010001036.1:0-9932 GCA_050257335.1 Deltaproteobacteria bacterium
GAGTGACACACGCCGCAGTTGCGGGCGAAAACTTCCGGTCCGCGGGTCTTGGGATCGTTCTCGAGAAGGGCCCGGGCTCCCGAGACGCCGATGCCCGATGGGCCGTGAATCAGCTCCACCACGCGGTGCACCTTCTCTTCCGCGTCCTTGACTGCTGTTTGATACGTCGGGTCGGCCTTGTCCTCTTCGCGGGCGGCGTACGTCAGGTAACCGATCCCGGCGAACAGACAGGCCATGTAGAAAATGTTGAAGGAATGACCCAGTTTCCAGCGGCCGATGAAGGGCATCAGGATCATCCCCGTAAAGACCGCCCCCGGAATAACCACCGCACCATAAATCTCGGTTTCACGGGGGAAGTACTTCAAGAACTGGAAAAGAAACAAGAAATACCATTCGGGCCGGGCGGCACCGTACTGTTCCGCTGGATTCGCCGGCGCTCCCAGCTCGGCTCCAGCTTCCGGCCCGAACTTCGTGAAGCCGTGCGTGGCAAAAAACAGGACCGTCGCCAGAACCGCCAGGCAGGCGACGGCGTCCTTCAGCACCTGGTCGGGCCAGAAGGTCGTGTCGGGGGCGTGAATGGGGTTTTTCACGGTGATGCCGTGCCGGCGGAAGACGTAAATGTGCAGCCCCAGAAATCCGACCAGCAGCGCCGGCAAGAGACCCGCATGCAGGGCGAAGAACCGCGTCACGGTGTGGTGGCCGTACGTCGCCCCGCCGACCGCGAGCCGCTGGATGGACGGCCCGACGACTGGCACGCTCGCCGCAATATTGGTCGCCACCTTCGTTGCCCAGTATCCTTTCTGATCCCAGGGGAGAAGATATCCGGTAAGCGACAGGCCGAGCACGATCTGCATCAGGATCAGTCCCAGCCAGAAATTGACTTCGCGCGGGGCCTTGTAGGCGCCGTCGATGATCACCTGCATCAAGTGCAGCGCCAGGAGCACGACCATCGCCTGGGCGGTGAAGTGATGAATCCCGCGCAAAAGCCACCCGAACTGCATTTCGTACTGGATGAAATACACGCTTTCCCATGCCGTCTGAGAGCTGGGGCTGTACGCCATCCACAGGAACAGCCCGGTGACGACCTGAGTCATGAAGGCGAACACGAGGGTGCTTCCCCACACGTAGCGCCACCGCGCTCCACCGGGGATGCGCTCGTAAAGCGCTTCGTGAAGCAGCGACTTGTATCCGGTCCGATCGTCGAGCCAGTGGAGAATCGAGTTCATGCTTCGGCAGTCTTCTGGGCGGTCCCGGCAATGAAGTTCTGGAATTTGACCCAGACTTCGGCATCGTTCTTGATTCTCACTTCCAGCTCATCCAGCCCCCGCGCGGCGGGACTTTTCTCGCTGGCGATCTCCCCGGTCACCTTGAACGAGCTGTCGTGGCAGGGGCACTGGTACAGTTTCCGGTCGCCGTCAAAATCGACGAAGCAGCCGGCGTGCGGACAGGATGCGTTATAAGCTCGCACGTCCTTTTCCCCGGTGCGCAGCAGGAAGATCAGGCCGATCGATTCCTGAGGAAAAAGGTTCCAGGCGTCCGACCGGTCGTCGATCACGCTGAATTTGCGGGGCGCCCCGCCGATCAAGAGGCCGTCGAGTGTCGCCACGCGGATGAAGCCCTCATCATCCTGCCCCTTGCTCCCTCTCTTCTGGCGTTTTCGCAGTGGATCGAGAAAGACCGCGAGCCCCGCTGCGGCCGGGACCAGCGTCACAATGGCCCCAGTAAGGACCGCCAGGGCCTGTTTGACGAATCCGCGGCGCGGCTCGGGAGGAACGGCGAGAAAATCGGGGGAAGACCGCCCCGGCTCCGAAGCAGGTTGTTGCGACATGAGTCACCTCGTTGGTCAACGGCGTATCCGAGAAGCGATTCCGATCGAAATGGCGAACGGCGGGGCACCGATTCGAATAGAATTGATCCCCCCCGATGGTTGGGCAAAGTTACCAAAGTCTATGACGACAGGGCAGGTCGACAGCAGGGAAGGAATCGCGGCAGGGAGGATCGTACAGGGGGGACTATTGAAACAGCGTTTTCATCGCGGCGAGAATTTTTGTCTGCGCATCGGCCAGCGGACCGGGGAGGATCGCGCCCGCGGCCTGTTTGTGCCCCCCGCCGTCGAAATTTCCGGCGATGCGGGAGACGTCAATGTGGCTGCGGCTGCGCAGGCTGGCCTTCACGTTTCCATTGCTCTGCTCGATCAGGATGAACGCCGCCTCGACGTCCCCGACCGTCAGACACTCGTTCACGAGGTCTTCGGTGTCGGGGGGCTGGGCGCCGGTCTCGCGATAGTCGACCAGCGTCACATACGTCCAGGCCAGCTTTCCGGCGCAATCGAGCATCATCCGAGTCAAGACACGCCCGGCGAGTTTGATCCGCGCGAGCGTGTATTGCTCGTACAACTTTTTATAGAGTACCGCCGGCTGAATACCCGCGTCAATCAAACGGCCGATCGTGCGCATCGTTTCGCCGGTGGTCGAAGAGAACCGGAACCAGCCCGTGTCGGTGGCGATGGCCGCGAACAGCGCCGTTCCGATTACCGGCGTGATCGCCAGTCCCATTGCCTGGGCGAACTGGAAGATCAGCGAGCCCGTGGCTTCCGATTCGGTGTCCTTGAGATTCAGGGCCCCCAGGTCTTCCGCCCAGACGTGATGGTCGATGACGATCTTCTGCGCGGCCGTTTTCTTGAACACCCGACCCACTTCGGCCAGTTGCGACCAGGAGCTGGTGTCGAGAACGATATGGACGTCGGCGTCGAACGCCTCGGCCTCGCTGACGTGCGTCCCCAGTTGCAGGCACTTCTTGTCCGGATCGAGAAACTCCAGCCGCGGAGGGACGACCGAGGCGTTGATGATCCGCACATCCTTGCCGAGCTGTTCAAGGAGACCCGCCATGGCGATTTCGGAGCCGATGGCGTCGGCGTCGGGCCGCACGTGCGTTGTCAGCACAAACCTGTTTCTGGCGGCGATAATCTCGCGCAGCGGCGTCCAGTCGATTTTCATGCAACCATGCTAGCGGGACCGGTTGCGCTTCGCCAGTCCCCACAGCGAGGGGGTGTTTTGAGGGTTCAGCTGCTGGGCGGGGCGAGGAAATGGGGAGGGTGGCCCGGCCGCCCTGGCGGACCAGCGCTCATCGCGTCGGTGCCCGCCGGGCCACCCGCGGCCACCTCGTTGCTCGCTGAACATCCGGACCGTCCGTGCTCAACGGATGCACGTCCGCGCCCGATCGATGTCGATGGCCAACTGGGCCTTCAGCTTCTCCACGCTCTCGAACCGCACCGTGTCGCGCAGGCGGTCGGTGAACTCCACGGCGATCCGCGAGCCGTACAGGTCGCCCGCGTAATTGATGAGGTGCACCTCCAGCTTGCGCTCCTGGTCGGCGAACGTCGGGTTGGGCCCGAGGTTGATCCCGGCGGCGTACCACGCCGAGCCGACCAGCGCGCGCCCGGCGTACACGCCGTCGCGCGGCAGCACCGTGCGGATCCCTTCGATGTTGGCCGTGGGAAAGCCGATCGTCCGCCCGCGTTCGGCGCCGCGGACGACGGTGCCGGAAACGCGATAGGCGTATCCCAGAAGCTCCGCCGCGTTGCGGACCTGCCCCGCGACGATCAACCGGCGGATTTCGCTGGACGAGACCAGAGTGTCGCCGACCGTCACCGGGGGGATGATTTCGAGGTGTCTGCCTGCGGCCGAGCAGAACTCGTGCAGGGTCCTGACGCTCCCGGCCCGGTTGTGCCCGAAGAAGAAATTCGGCCCCTCAACGAGCCCCCGCACGTCGAGCCGGTCGAGAACGATGCGGTCGAAGAACTCGCGCGGGGTCAGATTGAGTAGCGCCTGATCGGTCGGATAGACCACGACGCCGTCGATGCCGTGTTGAGCGAGAAGCTCGATTTTCCGTTCGGTCGTCGTGAGCGGTGGGGGAGATTGCCCGGGGCGCAACAGGGCGATCGGGTGCGGATCGAACGTAAAGATGACGGCCGGCCGTCCTTCGTCTTTCGCCAGCCGCGTCAGCGCCGCGATCATGCTCTGATGCCCGCGATGCACGCCGTCGAAATTCCCGATCGACACGAAGCCGTTGCGGAGGCCCGCCATGTCGTCATTGAAGCCGTGATAAACCTGCATAATCACATACGGTATTTCTTCAGCTTATCGTGATCGAGCTCGATCCCCAGTCCCGGCAGGGCGGGGATCTTGAGGTAACCTTCGGCGTCGATCTCGAATTTCGAAGTGGTGATGTCTTCGATGTAGTCGCAGGGGGTCAGGTGCTCGACGTACCGCGCGACGGGCATGGCGGCGGCGAGCTGCAGGTCGGCCGCCAGCCCCACCGCCGTGTTCCAGCCGTGCGAGACCATCAGGACGTTGTGGTCGAACGCGTACCAGGCGATTTTCCGCGACTCACTGAGGCCCCCGTTCTTGGTGCAATCGGGCTGGATGATGTCCACCGCCCGCCGTTCGATCCACGGAATGAACGCCTGCCGCCGGGTCAGCACTTCACCCGACGAAATCGGCACCGGCGACTGTCTCGTCAGCTCGACGAAGCCGTCGATGTCGTCCGGCGGCAGCGCCTCTTCGAACCACACGATGTCGTAATTGGCCAGCATCTTCGCCGTCTCGCGGGCCCAGTTGACTCCGTGCGGCCAGAATTGTTCGCTCCCCCCGGCGTCGACCATCAGCTCGACCTTGTCTCCCACCGTCTGCCTGGCCGTGCGCACCAGCAGCTCGTCGAATAGGCGGTCGCGCCGCCCGAAGGGACGCCAGCCCATCTTGATCGCCTTGAAGCCGCGGCTGACGACGTCCTGCAGTTTGAGCCGCAGCACCTCGGGCTCGTCGAAGAGAATCGACCCGTACGGCTTGATCCGGTCGCGGTAGTTTCCCCCCAGGAGGCGCGAGACCGGCTGATTGCACGCCTTTCCCATGATGTCCCACAGGGCGATGTCGAGCCCGCTGATGGCATGTTCGACCGAACCGCCGCGCCCCTGCCAGAACGTCGATTGCCGCAGCTTCTCGGTCACCCTCTCGGGCTCGAGCGCCGATTCATCCTTAAGGAGCGGCCACAAGAGCCCCATCGCCCCCTCGGTGAGCGCCCCGGAGGTGTAAACGCTGCCGACGCCGGTGATCCCTTCGTCGGTGACGACCTCCAGCAGCGTGTGCAGGTTTTCCTTCTTCTCATGCCCCTGCGGCCAACCTCCATCGACGGTTCCCCCGATCAGAGGGATGACGTTGACTTTGACGATCTTCATGGTGCTCCCCGGACAACCGAACGACAGAAATGAACGGCCCGATAGACAGTTTATAGCAGGTCAGGGTAAAAAATCCCTCATACTCAGCGGGCCGCCGCAGTTCCGGCCAAAGCCCGAACTCCAATGAACCCGCGAACTCCGCGGTGGAAATCTGTTTCGTTACGATTTCCTCTGGCGTTTCGATTCAAAGGGAGAACCAGACTTTATGTTCAACGGTTCTTGCTCCACAGTGACTTGCCTCGCGCCGGTTTTGTGCGTCGCGCTCGCCGCCGCCTGTCTGGCGGCGGCGGACGACGAACGTGACAAAATGAACGCCCGCTTCGACGAAGATATCGCGCGGTTCACGACCCAGATCGGAGAATCCCCCAAATCGGTGGACCTCTATTCCCGGCGGGGCGATGCGTTCTTCTTTCGCGGCAAATTCACCGAGGCGGTCGCCGATTACGAGAAAATGGTGGAGCTGCAGCCCGACCTCGACACGTCGCACTGGCGGAAAGGGATCGCTTACTTCTACGCGAAGCGCTACAAGGACGCGGCGAGGCAGTTCGAAATCTACCACTCCTTCGACAATGTCGACCGCGAGAACGGGATCTGGCGGTACCTGTCGCAGACGAAAGCGCTGGGGCGGGAGAAAGCCCGCGAGGGACTGCTCAAGTACGAGAAAGACGACCGCGAACCGTTCCCCGACGTGTACCGCCTGTTCGCGGGGGAACTCACCGGGAACGAGGTGCTGAAGAAGATTAACGAGGCGAAGATCACACCCCAGCAGCGCCAGCAGCGGCTCTTCTATGCCGAGCTGTACGTCGGGCTCAACGAGTTCGTCGAAGGCCGGCTCGAATCGGCCGAAAGGCACCTGGCGGAGGCCGAGAAAAACGAGTGGGGGGTAAAAGCCGGCGGCGGCCCCGGCTACATGTGGCACGTCGCCCGCGTGCACCACGATCTGCTCGTGGAGGAACGGCCGAAGGGGAAGCAGTGACGAATCAATCCGACAGCCCGTGACGGCGCATCTTCTGGCGCAGCGTGGCGCGGTGCAGACCGAGGAGATGGGCGGCGGCGGCGCGGTTGCCGGCGCAGTGCCGCAGCACCGCTTCGAGAAGCGGTGGTTCGGCGAGCTGCAGGAAACGCTCGTAAAGCTGCGGATCGTCGGCCGTTCCGAGATCGGCAGCTTCGTCGGTGGTCCAGCCCGCAATGACCTCCCGTGCCCGATCCGCGCTGGTAACTTGTGCGGCGGAGGACATCGAAACCGGCGAGGGGAGGTGCTCCGGGCGGATTTCTCCCCCCCGCGCGACGATTGCGGCGTGCTCGATGGCGTTCCGCAATTCGCGGACGTTCCCTGCCCACGGCCGGGCGCACAATTCGACGCGCAGGGCGTCCGGGATCTTCCACGGGGCGGCGTCTTGCGCAGGACGGATCTGCCGCAGAAAATGTTCGGCCAGCGCGGGGATGTCCTCGCGGCGGTCGCGAAGAGGCGGCAGGTGAATCTGGAACGCCCCCAGCCGGAAGTACAGGTCTTCACGAAACGCTTTGGCCGCGATCAGTTCGGGCAGCGGCCGATTCGTCGCCGCCAGGATCCGCACGTCGATCGTCCGGGGCAGGGCGGCTCCCACCGCGAAAATCTCGCGCTGCTCGATCGTCCGCAGCAGCTTGACCTGCAGCGGCGCGGGAACGTCGGCAATTTCATCCAGCAGCAGCGTCCCTCCAGCCGCCAGCTCGAACAGCCCGGTCCGATCCTCGGCGGCGCCCGTAAACGATCCCCGCGCGTGGCCGAACAATTCGCTCTCGATCAGCCCGGGATTCAGGGCCGGAATGCACACCGGAACAAACGGCCCCTTGCGGCGCAGCGAGTGCCGATGAATGGCCCGCGCCACGAGTTCCTTCCCCGTCCCGCTCTCCCCGGTGATGAGGACTCCCACATCCGAGGAGGCGACCAGGGCGATCTGTTTGAAGACCCGCTGCATCGCCGGCGATGACCCGACGAACGTGTCGCTCGGCGGGATGGAAGAGGCAGCGTCAGCATGCGACTCAATCGCGTCAGCCGCCGCATACGTCGAATCGAGCGCCCGCCGCAGAACTTCCACCGCCTGGTCGAGATCGAACGGCTTGATCAGGTAGTCGAACGCTCCCTCTTCGATCGCCCGGACAGCCGTTTCCAGGCTGCCGAACGCCGTGATCACGACCACCGGCGTCGTCCCGATCCGCTCGCGCAGGGCGCGCATCGCCGAAAGGCCGTCGATACCCGGCAAACGGACGTCCATGACGACGACGTCCGGCCGCCAGCCGCGGTCGGTCAGCTTCAGGGCTTCCTCGCCCGACGGGATGACACGTACGGAATGCCCGTCGTCGGTGAGCGCTTCGCGGAAGGCCCAGCAGATGGCCGGTTCGTCGTCAACGATGAGTACAGTGCTCATGCAGTGATTTTCAAATCAATGTCTCGCCAGGCCCACGGGCGGCGTGCCGTGGGTACGGGCGATCTCGGATTCTGGATTGCGAATTTCGGATTTGGCGCCCGACGTCATCGAATGCAGGCTCACGACGGTCGAATCTTCAGCAGCAGGCAGCATCAGCCGGAACATGGTCCGGCTGCCTTCGCGGTGCCAGGCAAGCGTACCGCCATGGTCAACCGCCACCTGCCGCGCCAGGGCCAGCCCCAGCCCTACGCCTTCGGGCTTGGAGGTGACGAAGGGCTCGAAGAGCGTTTCGGCAACGTGCGCCGGAGGCCCCTGGCCATTGTCGCCAATTTCGATGCCGACCATGCCCTCCTGCCGAATCATCCGCAGGGTCACCCGCCCCCCCGGTCCGGCGGCCTCGATCGCGTTCGTGACGAGATTGAGAACTGCGGCCCGCAGACTTTCGAGATCAGCCCGCACTGTCCCCGCCGCGTCGGTGCTGCCGCTCCAAATGCGCTCCAGTTCCAGCGAGACGCCGGCGTGATCGCAGGTCGGCTCGACGAGTGACGCGACGTCCTCGACGATCCGTGAAAGATCGCAAATCGCCGGTTGGCTGCGCTCGCCGCGCCCCAATGACAACAGCCCCCGCACCTGCGTCTCGGTGAGCGCCAGTTGCCGCAGCGCGACCGACACACTTTTGTCGTCGGAAGCCGCCTCGCAGCGGCGCTGATGAAGTTGCAGGGCCATGCGGGCGCCGGTGACGGCGTTGCGCAACTGGTGCGCCAGTCCTCCGGCAAGTTGCGCGAGAAGCCGGGTCCGTTCGGACTGACGGATCGTATGCTGCATCTCGCGCAACCGGGCCGACATGGCGTTGACGGAGACCACCAGTTCCTGAATTTCATCGCGGCGCGGGCCGGCGACGATTTCGGAGAAATCTCCGGCGGCAATCGCGGCGACCTGCTGTTGCAGGAGGCGAATCCGCCGGCTGAAACGCTGCGCCAGCCAGCCTGAGGCCAGCGAGCTCAGGAGGATCGCCCCCGCTCCCACCGCCAGTGGAGGCAGCGCCGCCCCCCAGCGCGCCCGGCTCCAGCTTGCCACCGGATACAATACGAACAGCGCCCGGACGTTCGCGTCGCTGCGCGGCTCCATCCGCGCGAGAAAATAGCGCGTGTCGTCGAGCACCACCGTCGGCTGGCTCGCCAGCGACGTGAGCTCGCCGCGCCCCACCCCCGCTCCGAAACCGGCCGGCAGAGAGGTCCCCTCGGGGAGCGTCGTGGTGACGATGCCCCCGCGGGCGTCGCAGGCGACGAATTGCGCGCCCGACAGGCCGCTCATTTTCTGCAATACGGGCTCCGTATACGGAACGCTGGTATGGGCCAGCGTCTCGACGACGTTCTGCAATTGGGCCAGCGTCTGCGATTCGCGCTGCCGGGCCGCCAGCAGCGCGGCGACGGCGGTCATCGCCGCCACCGCCAGCAGTACGACGCCCACGAAGGGGACGAAAATCTGATTCCGGATCGGCCAGCGCAATGGAATTGCTCCCGCGCAAAAAAGTCCACTACCATCGAGCATACCGCGGCGAAGCGGCGGGGAAAAGCAGAGAATCGCGGATCGGACCACCCGCACCTTGCGGATGCACCCGCGCCCAGTGGGGCCGCCCCGCACCGTAGGCCGGCCATCAAGGCCGGCCGGCTATCGTTCGTCGCAAAAAAATGCGCTTCGACATTACAGCCGGAACGGGACGGTGCTCATCCGATCGGACATCTTTTGTCCGCTCGTGGCGGAGAAACGACCGTTGGGCTCCTGTCGAACGAGCGGCGCCGGGATCGCGGTGCCGGGTCAATTTGACCCCGGCTGCACCGCAGCAGCCGGGGTGCTTGTTGCGAATCTGACCCATGTCCACAACTCCTCGCGCCACACGCTGAATCTTCGCAACCGGTTTCGCGGCACACGGTTTGCACCAGGATGGGTTTCCAAAACCTGACGGAGGACCGCATGCGTCGTCGCCGTGGATTCACGTTAATTGAGCTTCTGGTCGTCATCGCCATCATCGCCGTTCTTGTTTCCCTGCTTCTCCCGGCGGTACAGAATGCCCGCGAGGCCGCGCGGCGTACACAGTGCCGGAACAATCTCAAGCAGATCGGGGTGGCGTTGCATAATTACCACACGACGTGCAACGTGTTTCCGCCAGGCTACATTTCGGGAGCAGCATGGCCGGCGACGACCAACGGGTGGAGCTGGTGCTCGCAGCTTTTGCCGTACCTCGATCAGTCGCCGCTCTATGACAAAATCAATTTTCTGGTTCCGGTCGA
>JBLMWR010001037.1:0-7398 GCA_050257335.1 Deltaproteobacteria bacterium
GCCTGCTCGCTACGATTGCGGTTATCATCACGACGAGTCCCGCGCTGGCCGACCTGATGACCGTGGAGCTCGTGAAGAAAGAGAACACCGTCGAGGTCAAAATCGGCAACCGCGACTTCACCACACTGCACTTCGACAAATCGCAGCCCAAACCGTATTTCTCGCCCGTCCTCGCCGCCGACGGGGCCCGCATTTCGCGTCCCCTCGAGAACCCCGAGGATCATCCACATCACAAGGGAATCTGGTGCTCGGTCGACGAGGTGAACGGCATCAAGTTCTGGGCGGAGAAGGGAAGGATCGAAAATCAGTCGGTCGAGCTGTCCGCGGCCACCGGCGATCCGGCCAGAATCAAGCTCGTCAATCACTGGCTCGACGCCGCCGGCAAACCGCTGCTCATCGAAACCACCCAGGTCAGCATCTGGGCCAACCGGCTCATGGCGTACGACATCCGGCTCGCCGCCGCCGACAAAGCCGTCACGTTCGACGACACCAAAGAGGGGCTGTTCGGGATCCGCGTCGCCGATTCGCTGCGCGGCAAAGCGGGAGGGAAGATCGTCAATGCCGAAGGGCTGCACGGCGAAAAGGAATGCTGGGGGCAGGAATCGAAATGGGTCGATTACTTCGGAGACGTGGAGGGGAAGACGTACGGCGTGACGCTGATCGACCATCCGCAGAATTTCCGCAAGTCGCGATTCCACGTCCGCGATTACGGCCTGTTCACGCTGAGCCCGTTCGGCCAGCACGCATACACCAACGGCCAGCTCCCCGCCAACCCCCTCGTCCTCGAGCCTGGCAAATCGATCCGCCTGCGCTATGGCCTGTACGTCCACGACGGCGACGCGCAGCAGGGGAATGTCCCCTCGGTCTACGATTTCTATCTGAAGAACTCGGGCGATCGATGATTTTTCTCAGTCCCCGTTTGTGCCTGGGAATCCCGGCGCGCGGGGAAAGCGAAACGTCGAGCGCGGGGACAAATGAACCCTGATGCCGCATCCGATTGCAACCGGACGACGAAGGGTGAGCCGTGCCGCGCGCACTACGGCCGCGACTCCGAATCCGCGTTCGTGGCGGCGAATCCGGCGGTCCTGCGGTGGACCACGTAGCCGGGGACGGCGACGCCGGTCGAATACAGGGTCTTCCCGGCGGTGATGTAAAGCGTCTTCAGATCGTCGCCTCCGAAGGTGACGTTGGTGAGGACGTCCTCGGGAATGGGGATCCGACCGGCGAGCTTACCTTCGGGCGTGATGACGTAGATCCCGGGAGGAACTTCGTCGGTCTCGTGCGGGCCGCGGGGTCGGTAAATCCCGGCGGCCACATAGAGGTGGCCGCCGGTGTCGACGGCCATGCCGTCTCCGCCGCGGCCGGGAGCGAAATCGAAGACGAGCCGCTGCCGGCCGGGGACGCCGTCCGCCGCCAGCTCGAAGGCCCAGATCTTGCGATTGCCCCCGACAATCGGGCAACTGTCGACGACATAGAGAGTCTTTTCGTCAGGGCTGAGAGCGATGCCATTGGGACGCTGGATCGCCGGCTGCGTGATGACCCGCGAGACTTTGCCATCCGGATCGATGCGGTACACCGATTCGTCTTTCATCTGCATCGTCGAGCGATCGCCGTAGCACGGGTCGGTGAAGAACATTTGACCGTTGGCGCGGGCGGCAATGTCGTTGGGGGAATTGTACTGGACGCCGCCGAAACGGTCGGTGAGAACTTCGAAGTCGCCGGTGGCCGGGTCGGAGCGCGTGATCCGCCGGCGGCCTCCGGGGCCGAACTCGTTTCCCTCGCACGCCAGCAGGCGGCCACGGACGTCGAAGAGAAGGCCGTTGGCCCGGCCGCTGTCGGCCCGCCACACGACCGTCTGTTCCGTGTGCGTATCGAGTTTCAGGATGCGATTGTTCCAGATGTCGGAGAAGAAGACGTTCCCGGAGGCGTCGGCCGCCGGCCCCTCCAGAAAGGCCACCGAAACGGCCGGGACGACGTGGGCGTCGGCGGCGACATAGTCGCGGGGAAGGGGGGTGGAGTGGAGGTTGGGCATGGGTGATCGAAGATTGAGGATAGAGGATAGAGGAAAGACGATGGAGAATAGAGGACGCGCCGGACGATTACCAGATGCCGGACTCGTTTCGCGCGGGCACTGCGGATGGCGCGGCTTCTTGTCTCGATGCGCCGGGAACCGGCCGCCCTGCCGGGATGGCCGAGCTACCCGACCACCTTGTTGTTCGCTGCACAAGCGGGCCACTTCCGCAGCAAGCGTGCGCCGTCCGGCAGACGTTTTCCCTCGCCGGCGGGTGGGGCGGAGGTGCCGAGCAGAGGGCTCGACCCGGCTCATGTTTTCTGGCTGGGGGAACGGTGGAAATGGACGTGGCGCCAGCGGCCGTTCTGGCGCTGCCAGATCCGGGTTTCTTCGGTGCCGCGCGTCCCGGGGTGCCCATCGCCGTCGACGAACTGCGTCAACCGGTAATAGGCCACGACGGCGACCTCGCCCATGACGCGAACATGAACGTCGACCATGGAGTTCTGCGGCTTGACGTGTCCGCCGGCCAGTTTGAAATAGAACGCGTGAAAATCCATCCCGGTGACCATGTGCCCGACGGCCTCGGGCTCGAATGCGGTCAGAGAGGGATCGCAGAGGTCGGAATAGGTTCCCCAGTCTCCCTGGGCGATCGCGTCGAGAAGCTGCTGGTTCAAGGCGATCAATTCGGCTTCGGCATCATGCGGCATTACTGGTCCTTAAGGAAATTGCTGAGGGACTCGTCGTCATCGTCGGGGGGAGGAGCGGCAGGTTCCCGGGCGGCGGGTTTCTTCTTGCGGCGCAGCATCTCGAGCAGCCCCCAGCCTCCCCGCTTTTCGGGCGGATCCGCCGGGGCCGTTTCCAGAGAGGAGGCGTCAGGCCCGGCAGGGGACTGCGCGACGGGAGGTGCTGCCTCATTCCCGTCAATGGCGGCCGCCAACTGCCGCAGGTCGTCCTCTTCGAAAATCAAATCAGTTCCCTCCCCCGCGTCGGGACGCCTGCCTGAGGCGGCTCGCCCCGCCAAGTTTTCCCCCGCGAATTCGCCGTCGAAGACCGTTTCGTTCGCAACGCCTTCGAATTCCGCTTCGGTCGTTCGGGCCTGTGGCGAGGGCCCCTGACCGCCGGCGTTTCCTTCCCGGTCGCTCTCGGCTGCAGGGTTGTCGGAAATGACGGCGGGAACGCCCGCGCCGTGTCCGCGCGCGCGGGAGGGGGGATAGTCCTTGGTTTCTTCACCGTCAACTACCGGGGCCGTCGCCATCTGTTGCAGCTCGCGCAAGTCGGAGCTTCCACCCGACGAGTCGTGCGTCAGGAGTTCGGTGTCCTCGTCGACCTTCGGGGCCGTGAATTGCACGATGAATTTGAGGGGCCCGACGACTAGAGTGCTCCCCGGTGCGACGGGCACGTCGACTTCCGTGGTAATCGTCTGCCCGTTCAGCCGGGTGCCGTTGGCGCTCCCCAGGTCGCGGACAGAGACGTGACCCTCCGCAACCTTGATCAGGCAATGCTTGCGGCTCACTTGTCCGGAGGCAATCCGCAAATTGCACTCGGGACTGCGGCCGATCAGCGTCTCGGAGTGGAGGGCAATCTGTTTCGCGTCGGCCCTGGCATGGGCCACCACAAGTCGAACGTCCATGGCGCTTACTACACGATGCGGGTGCGGGACGGTCACCAACTCTGAAGACGGGTGGCCGCTCCGGGGCCGGCAGTCGTTCCGGTCGCGAATCCACCAAAATTCCATCATACCGCAGCCGCGAAGGTTGTCCAAGCATTTTGGACTGCGGCTGCCGAAATGGGGTGCAGCCGTCAAGTGGGTTACCACGATGGAATAACGGATTCACCCAGGTGGTACTGGAAAAGCGCGGTAGAAAAGTCTCTACTGATAGCTGTGGCTGGCCGGAACTCCCTCTTCCCGTTCAAGAAATATCCCTGGTGATGTCCGCGTTTCCCCGGTCCTCCGGCATCTTGTGCCATGTGACGTCGCTCCCCGGACGCTGGGGAATCGGCGATCTGGGGGAGGCCGCCTCGCGGTTCGCCGACTGGCTGACGGAAGCCGGGCAGGGGCTCTGGCAGGTGCTGCCGCTGGGGCCCCCGGGGTTCGGGGAATCTCCCTACCAGTCGTTTTCGGCGTTCGCGGGCAACCCCCTTCTGGTCGGCATGGACCGGCTGGCAGAAAAAGGCTGGTTGTCGACTGACGACCTGGAAGCCGCCCCGAACTTCGATCGGCACGCGGTCGATTTTGAGAAGGTCCGCCCGTTTCGCGAGCATTGCCTGACGCAGGCTTACCATGCCTTCCGGAAAAATGCGACGTCCGAACAGCGCGACGCATTCGACGACTTTCGTCACGAACAGTCGTGGTGGCTCGACGATTATGCCCTGTTCGCGGCCCTGAAGAGAGAGCATCGGGGGCTGCCGTGGACGCAATGGCACCCCGATCTCGTCGCGCGGAAAACCGGCGCATTGCAGGCTCGCGCCGCGAAACTGATGACGGACATCGACGAAGAGGCGTTCGCGCAGTTCCAGTATCATTCGCAGTGGCAGCGACTGAAAGCGGACTGCAATTCGCGCGGCATCCGCCTGATGGGGGACGTGCCGATTTTCGTGGCCCACGACTCGGCCGACGTGTGGGCCCGACAGGAATTGTTCTTTCTGGACGGGCGCGGGCAGCCGACTCTGGTGGCGGGCGTTCCTCCCGACTACTTCAGCGCCGCCGGGCAGCTCTGGGGAAACCCGCTCTATCGCTGGGACCGGATGCAGCGCGACGGATACGCGTGGTGGGTGGGCCGGCTGCGCTACGCGCTGGCCCAGTTCGATCTCATCCGCCTCGATCATTTTCGGGGGTTTGAGGCGTACTGGGAGATTCCGGCCGGGGCGCCGACCGCGGCCCCCGGGCGCTGGGTCTCGGGACCCGGAGCGCCGTTTTTCAGGAAAGTCCGCGAGGAACTGGGAGATCTGCCCCTCGTCGCCGAAGACCTCGGCGTCATCACTCCGGCCGTCGAGGCGCTGCGCGACGAATTTGGATTTCCCGGGATGCGGATTCTCCAGTTCGCCTTCGGCGACGACCCCAAGGCGCGCGACTATCGGCCGCACAACTACCCCCGGCACTGCGTCGTCTACACCGGCACGCACGACAATGACACCACGGTCGGGTGGTTCCAGAGCCGGGCGGGTCAGGGAACTACACGAACGGCGCGGCAGATCGACGAAGAACGCCTCTTCGCCCTCGCCTACCTGGGAACCGCCGGAAGCGAGATTCACTGGGACCTGATCCGGCTGGCTCTGGCCTCGGTGGCCGAGACGGCCGTCGTTCCGGTGCAGGACGTACTGGGCCTGGGGACCGAAGCGCGGATGAACCTGCCGGGGACGCTGCAGGGAAACTGGCGCTGGCGATTCGCCGAAGAAATGCTCACGCCCGCGATCGCCGGACGGCTGCGGGAATTGACCGCAATTTACGATCGGCTATCGTAGCAGAGGGGCCGACGCGCAAGGAGTGTGTGGGAATGCTGGTCAATGATCCCCTGTGGTACAGGGACGCCATTATCTACGAGGTCCACGTCCGTGCCTTCTGCGATGCGGCGGGGGACGGTTACGGCAATTTCCGCGGCCTGACGCAGAAGCTCGAATACCTGCAGAACCTGGGGATCACAGCCATCTGGCTGCTCCCTTTCTACCCGTCGCCGCAGCGCGACGACGGATATGACATCGCCGACTACGCCAGCATCAATCCGCAGTACGGCAGCCTCGATCATTTCCGCGAGTTTCTCGACCAGGCCCACGAACGGGGCATCCGGGTCATTACCGAGCTGGTCGTCAATCACACCTCCGACCAGCATCCGTGGTTTCAGCGGGCGCGGCGCGCGCCGCCCGGCACGCCGGAACGCGATTTCTACGTGTGGAACGACACCCCCGAGAAATATCGCGACGCGCGGATCATTTTCAAGGATTTCGAATCGTCGAACTGGTCGTACGACCCGGTGGCCCACGCGTATTACTGGCATCGGTTCTATTCTCACCAGCCCGACCTGAATTTCGACAATCCCGCGGTATGGCAGGCGCTGCTGCCCGTCGTCGATTTCTGGTTCGAGATGGGGGTGGACGGGCTGCGGCTCGACGCCGTTCCATACCTGTTCGAGCGGGAGGGGACGAACTGCGAAAACCTTCCCGAGACGCACGGGTTTCTCAAGGCTCTGCGATCGCACGTCGACGAAAAATTTCCGTGCCGCATGCTGCTGGCCGAGGCCAACCAGTGGCCCGAAGACGCCGTCGCCTACTTCGGGCAGGGAGACGAATGCCACATGGCCTTTCATTTTCCGGTGATGCCGCGGCTCTTCATGGCCATGCACATGGAAGACCGCTTCCCGGTGGTGGATATTCTCGACCAGACCCCCACCGTGCCGGCGACGTGCCAGTGGGCGCTGTTTCTGCGGAACCACGACGAGCTGACGCTGGAAATGGTGACCGACGAAGAACGGGACTACATGTATCGCGCCTACGCGCACGACCGGCAGGCGCGCGTCAACCTGGGGATCCGCCGGCGCCTCGCCCCGCTTTTGGGGAACAACCGCCGCCGCATCGAGCTGATGAACGGCCTGCTCTTCTCGCTTCCGGGCACGCCCGTCATTTATTACGGCGACGAGATCGGGATGGGGGATAACATTTACCTGGGCGACCGCAACGGTGTGCGGACGCCGATGCAGTGGAGCGCCGACCGTAACGCCGGCTTCTCGCGGGCCAATCCGCAGAAGCTTTATCTGCCGATCATCATCGATCCCGAGTATCATTACGAAGCGATCAACGTCGAAGCGCAGCAGAACAACCCCAGTTCGCTCCTGTGGTGGACGAAGCGACTCATCGGTCAGCGGAGGCAGCACAAGGCGTTCGGGCGGGGGACCATCGAATTCCTGCACCCCGAGAACCGCCGGATCCTGGCCTTCTTCCGCCAGTACGAAGACGAGCAATTGCTGGTCGTCGCCAATCTGTCGCGGTTCGTGCAGTACGTCGAGCTCGACCTGTCGAAGCATGCCGGGTTCCTGCCAGTGGAACTGTTCGGCGGGACCCCTTTTCCGCGGATCACCGCCGCCCCATACCTGATGACCCTCGCCCCGCATTCGTTTTACTGGTTCGCGCTCGCGCCGCAGGAGGTTGCAGACGGCAGCCGAACCGGGCCGGTGATGCGGAAAGAACCCGCTGAACTCCTGATCGCACGCGACTGGCAGCACCTGTTCAGCAACTCCGGGATCCGGCAACTCGAAGTCGCCCTGCGGCTGTGGTTCGACCGCGAGGAGATTGCCGGACCGCGGCGGACTTTGCGCAGCGTGCGACTCCGCGAGGCGTTTCGCCTGCCATACGGCGAAACGGCCGCGTATCTGGCGATCGTGGACGCCGAATTCAGC
>JBLMWR010001038.1:0-7659 GCA_050257335.1 Deltaproteobacteria bacterium
GTTCATCCAGTGGCGTGCGCCCAGGCAGACAACTCGAGTCCCGGCGGCCTCCAATTGATCAGCGAGCGCTCCACGTTTTGCGAGACAGAAAGCCGCCGGCTCCCAGCGGGACCGGTCGAGGCGGGTGACGAGCGCTACGAGGGCCCGTTCCGCCCCTCCGGGATCGAGATCGGTGATGCAGAACGCGATCCGGACGGGGGAATTTGCCTTCGACACAGCTTGCGGCCAGCCTTTCGCCTCGAAACGGCGCGTGCTTATACTGGGAGTTGGAATAAAGCCCCCCCTGACATCCCAAATGGATATCTTCATTACGTCGAAAACAGCCACATTGACAGACGAACTTTCCGCCTACGATTATGAACTTCCAGTCGAGCTGATCGCCCGTCATCCGCCGCCGTCGCGCGAAGAGGCGCGGTTGATGGTCGTCGATCGCGCGGCCGGGACGGTGCGGCACGCCTTCGTGCGCGATCTGCCGGACTTGCTGGCAGCGGGCGATTGCCTGGCGCTGAATGACACGCGCGTCGTTCCCGCGCGGCTGCTGGGGTGCCGGGCGAAGACAGGCGGAAAATGGGAAGGCTTGTTCCTCGATTTGACGGAGGGGGGAAGCTGGCGGCTCTTGAGCCAGTGCCGCGGGAAGCTCGAGCCGGGAGAGCGCATCGAGATTCGTCCCGCGCATGACCGCAGATCGGGGGAGCGGCTCATGCTCGAACTCGTCGCGCGCGAAGACGAGGGCGTCTGGGAGGCGCGGCCGATTCGCGACACCGATCACTGGGCCGCGCTCGACCACTTCGGCACGGTCCCCCTGCCCCCTTACATGCACCGCGATCTGGCGGACCCCGACGATTTCGAGCGATACCAGACCGTCTACGCCCGCCATCGCGGTTCGGTCGCCGCGCCGACGGCAGGGCTCCATTTTACTTCGGAACTGCTGGCGCGGTGCGCCGAGCGCGGGGTCGAACAGGCGTTTGTGACGTTGCACATTGGCAGGGGGACATTCAAGCCGATCACTGCGGACCGGCTCGACGCGCATCGAATGCATTCCGAATGGTGTGAGGTGAGCGCCGAGGCGGTTGAGCGACTGGACCGGGCGCGGGCGCGCGGGTCCCGACGAATCGCCGTCGGGACGACGACCGCGCGGGCGCTGGAGTCGGCGGCGCGAATCGGAACGCTCGCCGCCTGGCGCGGAGCGACGGACCTGTTCATTCGTCCGCCGTATCAGTTCCGTGCCATCGACGGGCTTTTGACGAATTTCCACCTGCCGCGATCGACGCTGCTGGTACTCGTCTCGACGCTGGCGGGGACCGACTTGATACGACGCGCTTACGAGGAAGCCGTCCGCGAAAAATACCGGTTTTTCAGCTATGGCGACGCGATGTGGATTGTGTGACGGCGGCACGTTTCTGCAGCAGGCACGGCCTGAACGGCGGCGAACGGCACGCAGAGCGTCCCTGCGACTTTGCCGGAATCGGCCTGTGCGACGCGATTTTGGCGTCGGAAATCGAGACGATTTCATAACCGGGGAGAATTGATCATGCAGCGCGTGTGCCTGGCGTTTCTGCGGTTCTGCCTGTCCGCGTGGGTGGGCATTGCGATTTTCTTCGTGATGGTCGTCATCGAACTGCGGCACTCGAAACTGTTTGACGACGAGGTCAAATTCAACCATCCCAGGATCCTGTTCCCGCTCTACTACGGCTTCGAGTTTGCCCTCGTCGGGACGGCCCTCGTCTGCGCGTGGGCGGGTCTGGGGAACGCGAGAATTGCCAGGGTGCGACGCTTCTCCACGCTGGCATTGGTCGGCGCCGCGGTCGGCATCGCAATCTGGGATTACGCCGTCGTCTATCGAACCCTTGTGGGAATGATGGCGACGAACGTGCTTCCGGCGGACTTCGTGGGCTTGCATCAACAGTCGCGGTGGCTGAACGCGGCGGGGTTGGTGTTCTCGGCACTCGCGGCGATCCTCGCGCTCTGGCCGGTAACTTCGAGCGAGGCGGAGGCTCCCGCACAAAAGTAGATCAGGCTTACAGCCTGACGGCAATACGGTACCCAGGTCTCGGCGCGGCAGGACAGCCAATAGATTCCGCCCACCCCCATCGGCGCGGGCCGCGATGTTTGCCTGCCCGCCGGATGGAACGCTTCCTCCCGCAGTGCAGTCAGGCTGAAAGCCTGACGTACAGCGCTACGGTCCCACACCGGGGGCGAACAGGAAGTAGCCGCCGGTAATGACCCCGGCCTCGACCAATGCCGCCTCGGCGTTGAGCGGGATCTGATAGTACTTGTACGGCGCGCATTCGCCGGGGCGGTAATAGCCGAGGCTGTACTGTCGGCTGCACACCGGATCCAGCGTCATCTGATAGGGAAGTCCAAGAAGCTGGACGGCGAATTTGGCGCCCGAGAAGAAGGGCTGGATCAGGTAGTGGCGGGTGTGGCCGTACCGTTCGAGGGGAACGTCCTCGAAATAAATGGGGTAATGGTACATGTTGGTCGGTTCCCAACAGTAGTGGATGTGCGCAAAGTCGCGGGGAATGAAGGGGCGGTCGGGTTCCCCCTTTTCCCGCCCGAGCCGGCGCAGCGAATCCTCGTCGGGACAGCACTCCGGACATTCGGCCCCTTCCGGGCAGGGGCACAGGTTGGTGGGGCACCGCTCGCGCTCAGCGGCAGTTGATATCGGGTCGTAAGTGTCGTAGGGCAGGATCTCGGCGATCTGGCGGAACGGTTTCACGAACTTTCTCGGTTTCGATTCCATCTCGGGAACCGGCTCCGTGACTGGTTCCTCCTTGAACTGGGTGGTGACGACCCGGGTCCGTCGAGGATTGGCGACTTTGCGCGGCGGCAAAGTCGGCTCTTTCGCTCCCGCGGCAACGGCGTCTTCCAACGCGTATGCATCGATTGCGGTCTTGAAGCTGGAGGCGGCCATCGCCGGCCGCGAGCGCGGCGCCGCGCGTTCCGCCGACCGGGCGGGAAGCGCTGCCGCGGCCAGCACGACACATGCCGCGGCGGCGCCGACGAGCGTTTTACCGCAGATCGAGCGGGGCATGCTCCGCGGTGTAATTGGGCGCTTCCTGAGTAATGGCGATGTCATGGGGATGGTTCTCCCTCACCGATGCAGGTGAAACCTGGATAAATCGCGCTTCCGTGCGCAGCTCCGCAATCGACCGGACGCCACAGTAACCCATTCCCGCCCGCAACCCGCCGATCAACTGATAGAGGAAACTGTGCAGTTGTCCCTTGTACGGGACCCGCCCCTCGACTCCCTCCGGAACGAGCTTCGACAGGCGTCGTGGGTCGTCCTCGGCAACGTTCTGCCGATACCGCTCGCTCGACCCGTGCACCATCGCTCCCAGCGAACCCATCCCCCGATACTGTTTGAAGCTCCGTCCCTGATACAGAATCATCTCGCCGGGGCTCTCTTCGAGCCCCGCCAAAAGGCCTCCCAGCATCACGCAGTGAGCCCCCGCGGCGAGCGCCTTGGTGACATCCCCGCTATACCGGATTCCGCCGTCGGCAATGATGGGGACGTCGGAATCCACCACGGCCCGGGCCGCGCCGGCGACAGCCGTCAGTTGAGGGACGCCGACTCCTGCGATGATCCGCGTGGTGCAGATCGATCCCGGGCCGATTCCCACCTTGATCGCATCGGCGCCGGCCCGCAGGAGGGCGGTGGCCCCCTCGGTGGTGGCGATGTTCCCGGCGATCACGTCGATCGCCCACTGTCGTTTGATCTCCTTGACCGTGTCAATGACGTTCTTTGAGTGGCCGTGGGCGCTGTCCACCACGATCACGTCGACTCCCTTGTCGAGCAGGCGCTCGACCCGCTCAAAATCGCCGACTCCCACCGCTGCCCCGACCCGCAGTCTGCCGCGGGCGTCTTTCGAGGCCAGGGGGAACCGTAAATTCTTATCTATATCCTTGATCGTGATTAACCCCTTCAATTGATATTTTTCGTCAACCAGGAGCAGTTTCTCGACCTTATTTTCGCGAAGAATCCGCTGGGCCTCTTGAAGGCTTGTGTTCTCGGGGGCCGTCACCAGCTTGTCGCGGGTCATCACCTCGGAAATCCGGGTCACCTTCGACTCCAGGAACCGCAGGTCGCGGCGAGTCAGAATCCCTTTCAGGATACCGTTTTCGGTGATCGGGACGCCGCCGATGTTGCGCGAATCCATGATCTCGCAGGCCTGCCCCACGGTCGCGTCGGGGGGGAGCGTCACCGGATCGACGATCACCCCGTGTTCGCTCCGTTTGACCAGATCCACCTCCAAGGCCTGCTGAGCAATCGACATGTTCTTATGGATGATCCCCATGCCCCCTTCCTGCGCCAGGGCGATCGCCATGTCGCTCTCGGTGACGGTATCCATGGGGCTGGACAGAATCGGGACGTGCAGGCCGATGTTCCGGGTCAGCCGTGTCGAAACATCGACCTCGGCGGGCAGGAACTCGCTGTAACCCGGTTCCAGCAGGACGTCGTCGAATGTCAAACCTCGATAGGCGATGCGATCTTCCATCGGGATGCTCCTTGAGGTCGCTAAACTCTTTCGTGGACAAGCCCTGGTTCCATCGCGCGGGCGAGCTTCACCAGGGTGGGAACATCCAGTTCGTCAGCCCGGATCCCTTCCTTGAATGCAAACGGCCGCAGCCGTTCATCGATTTCCGTCTTGCTCAGTTCCCTGCGATACATTCCCGCCAGCACGCTCCGCAGGAATTTGCGTCGTTGCTGAAACAGCCGCCGCACAAAATCGTGGAAAAAAGCCCGGTCGCCGATCTGCTCGCGAAGTTCGCGATCCGGCAAAATCTGCACGATCGCCGAATCGACCTGCGGTCGGGGCCAGAAAACCGTCGGACCGAGTTTTTTGAGGACCTTGACGTGACACTGCGATTGTAGCCACACCGACAGCGCGCCGTAATGCTCGGAACCGGGTTTCGCCCGAATGCGTTCGGCCAGCTCCCACTGAATCGTGACCACCATCGCCTCCCACGGCAAGTCAGAGGCGACCAGATTCGAAATGACGGGGGTGGCGATGCAATAGGGAAGGTTGGCCACCAGCTTCAGCCGCCGCTGCGCGTCGGCTGCAAGCGGCTCGGCCAGCGCATCGAGCACCGCCGGCGAAAAGTGGTTCTTGTTCCGCAGGGCGTCGCAGTTGAGCAGCGTCACGTTGGGCAGGTGGGCGAGTGCCTGGCTGGCGACGGCATGCACGCGGTGATCGACTTCGACCGACACGACGGCCCCCGCGCGACTGGCCAGCGCCGCTGTCAATCCCCCGGTCCCGGTGCCGATTTCGAGGACCACGTCGTCAGAACCCAGATCGGCCTGATCGAGAATGTACTCGATCAGATTCATATCGATCAGAAAGTTCTGCCCGAGATCCGTGCGCGGATGGAAACCGTTCCGCTGAAACAGTCCCATCAGCATCGATCGCGTCTGTCGCTCGGCAGGTCTCATTTGAAGATTATACACAATGAAGCGGCCGGCGTCACGGAGTCGCCCCCTGTAGTCCGGTCACTCCGTGACAAGTCGGCACAGCGCTTCGTTTACGAATCCGACCGAAAAGCCACGCTTCGCCCTGCGCCCGCAGGGCGGGCTTCCTCAGCCCGCCCCGCCGCCGGCCAGCATCTTCTGCACGTATTTGGCGAGGATGTCGGTCTCGATATTCACCCGGTCGTGCTCGCCGCGAAGTCCCAGCGTCGTTACTTCCAGCGTGTGCGGAATCAGCGCCACACTGAACCGTTCGGCCTCGACGTCCACCAGCGTCAGGCTCACGCCGTCCACCGCCACCGATCCCTTCGACACCATCTGCCCGGTCAGGTCGGCGGAGACGCGAAACCAGATCGTCACCCAGTCGCCGTCGCGCACAATGCGATCGACCGTGCCGCAGCCGTCAATGTGCCCTTGCACAAAATGTCCGCCCAGCCGGGCGTCGGCAGGCAGGGCCCGCTCCAGGTTCACCCGGTCGCCCGCGCGAAGCAGGCCCAGGTTCGTCCGGGCCAGCGTTTCGGGACCGGCCTGAAACGTCCAGCAGCCTTCCCGGGCGGCGACGATCGTCAGGCAACAGCCGTTGATCGCCACGCTGTCTCCGATCGCTGCTCCCGCCAGCAGCACCTTCGGGGGAGCGACCACCAGCCGCGTTCCCGGACCTTCCGGCGCGACTTCGATAACCGTCCCCAGTCCCTCTACAAGGCCGGTAAACATAATTCCTCGAGGTGCATTGCTCGCTCAGCTCGACTCGCAGACCACCGCACCGAAGAGGATCGTCATTCTCGCCATCTTGCCTGTCCCCCGGCCGTCATCACAGCCAAACTGCGCCAAAAAAATCAGGTTTGGTCCATAAAAATCAGCTCGATGCACACTGATTTTTATGAGGATTCCTCGGGAATCGATCCATAAAAATCAGAAGTATCCATAAAAATCAGCCACTCAGCAGGTATGACTGTTTTTGGACGGAAAGTCACGGAATCCTGGACGGATAGACAAATCCCCAATCAGCATGTACCGACAACGCCGCGCAACTCTGATTCACTGATACTGCATCTACACTGCGCTCGCATCCAACGTCCATCCAGCCCGTCGCTCCCTCGTGCCGCGCGTTTCGCGTCAATCCGAATTCCCCATTCCACACTCTATTCTGTCGCTAAAACCTCGATCCTGGCAATTCCAGAATGTAGAATCTGGAAGTCCCGCGCGGCGATTTTCGAAGATATCTTCCAGATTTGGATTTTTTTTCCAGATTCGGGACCACCTGGTGTACAGGGCGGTTGCACCATGACTCATCGCCCGCAGAGGACTTGTTCGAGGCATTCGTCGTCCCAGGCGGCGGCGAGCCGTTTGTTTTTGGTTCCGACCTTGAGCTTGTGGTTGTTCTTGAGCAGGCTGAGGGCCGTTCGACGCAGGCTGCTGAAGTTCGCGCCGGCATGCCGGCAACGGCAAATCGCCGATCCGCGGCCTATTCTTCCGCGAGAGAGGCGCCGCGCTCCCGCGCACCCGTCAATTTCGCGACGTCGCGGTCCTGCTTCCGGAGCGGGAGGGCGGCCGGGTCTCCAGAAATTTCAAACAAAATGTCTGAATCGGTTGCCAAACCTGTTGAGGGATGATCATATTCGGCGTTTGAATTCGTTGTGCGGGCCCGATCCGTTCCGAGGAGGCGCAAAATGCCCTGGGGCACCTTGTGGCTCGCCGTGGCGGTTTTGACCGCCGATCCGGATCCCGCCGAGTTTCGACTGGTGGGGACAGGCAAATTCTGGTGTCGCTCGGAGGCGTTCAGTCCCGACGGCGAGTGGATCGCCGCCCTGCGCCTGGAGAATCCAACTCCGACCCGGCGCGAGGGATCGTCGCACATTGACCTGTGGAGGGTGGCCGACGTCGACGGCTTTTCCGGGTCCGCCGGCGGCGCTCCGCCCCCGACCGTGACGACCGAGATCAAAGGTTGTAGTTCGCCACGCTGGATCTGTTTCACTCGATCCGGCGACGTGGTCGTCCTCGCCGGGGAAACGGAGAAAAACGGCTTCGCGATCCGCAAGAAAGGAGGACAAACTGGTGTGCCGGCGGAGGAAGCCCAGCAGGCCAAAGCCGCCGGCCGGGCAGTTTCCCGCTTCCACCGCCCGCTGATATTGTTCTTCGATCGCGACAGCCTGACCGAGAGCCGACGGTGGAGAAATGACTTGCCGCTCTGC
>JBLMWR010001039.1:0-4929 GCA_050257335.1 Deltaproteobacteria bacterium
CGATCCCACGGCGATGCTGGCCAGCAGGAATCGACGACGTGTGACCGAGGTCAGATGCGACATAAGCAATCTCCGATGTTGCGCGGCGACAAAGCTGTCGGTCAAAATGTGCAGGGCAGCCGTGCGCGCAGGCGGAATCTCTGCCGGCATGCCAAATTCCTCCCATGTTTCCGCAGTCTCTCCGATGACGGTCACAAAAACAACGGACACGAGTGCTCTCGCGCGTTGGCCAATTGAACCTGCGGCACTCGCTTCGCCTGGTGCGCGTGCCACGAGAGAACAACCTGGAAGGTTGTCAGCCATGTGAATCAGCAGGCCGAGCCGCGGCTGCATGGTGTCGTCCCCCCGGCCGAAATCATTCCGGCGCGGCACGGCTGGGGCCGAGCACCTGGATCACTTCCCGGAGCATGGTCACGTCTTCGCGCGTGGCAATGACGAGAATCCGGGCGCGGGAACACGGGAGGGCCACGTCGGCGTCTGGCCGGCTCGAGGCGTTGGCGTTGCGGTCCAGATCGAGTCCCAGGCACTCCAGGCCGGCGCAGATCGATTCTCGGACTTCGGCGGCATTTTCACCGACGCCAGCGGTGAACACCAGTGCGTCGAGACCGCCCATCGTCACCGTCAGCGCGCCAACGGCCTGGCGGACGCGGTGCGCGTAGATTGCCAGGGCCAGCCGGGCCGGTTCCTGACCGGCTTTCGCCGCCGCGAGTACCTGGCGCATATCGGCCGAGACCCCCGAGACGCCCAAGAGTCCCGATTCGCGACTGAGCGCCGCCTCGACCTGATCGACAGTCAGGCCGTGGTGCTCCTGAACATGCAGCACGATGCTCGGATCGATTGAGCCGCAGCGCGTAGCCATCATGAGCCCTTCCAGAGGCGTGAAGCCCATGGTCGTATCGACGCAGCGTCCCCCCTGCACCGCCGATGCCGAGCAACCATGGCCGAGATGACAGATCACCAGTCGCAGTGCCTCCGGCGGTTTCTGGAGCATCTCGGCAGCGCGGCGGGCGCAATAGGCATGGCTGAGGCCGTGGAAGCCAAAGCGCCGGATTCCCCAGTCACGCGTCCAGCGCTGCGGAAGGGGATACGTGAAGGCGTGTGATGGAAGCGTCGCGTGAAAGGCGGTGTCGAAAACCGCAACTTGCGGCACGCCCGGCAACTCGGCTTCCGCGGCGGCGAGGGCCTCGAGGCTGGGCGGGTTGTGCAGGGGCGCGAGGTCCGCCAGGTCCGCCAGGCGCGAACGGATTTCCGGTGTGATCTGTACCGATGACGTAAACGGACCGCCGTGGACGACCCGGTGCCCCACGGAGGAGATTGCCGAACGGTCGGAAAGCGTCTCGGGTTTTTTCTGGAGCAGATCGGAGATGAAGCTCTGCACGGCCCGTGACAGTCCCTTCCAGGAGACTTCGGCAGAATGTTCGGTGCCGTCCGGCCCTGTATACCGATAGTGCGTCGCCGAGCCGGCCCAGTCGGCCAGGCCGGATGCCAGCGTCCGGCCGTCGCCAGACTCCACCAACGACGCCTTCAAGCTGCTGGATCCGGCGTTGAGGAGGAGGATCTTCATGAAGTATTACCCCGCCCCCACCGACCCCGTGTCGGTGGAGCGCATGACTGGAAGCTACGAGCGAGAAGCTTCGATTTCGGGGTCTCCACCGACCCCGCGTCGGTGGAACCACGACTGGAAGCTAAAGATGTCCAGATGGCGCCCGTGTCGTACTCTCCGACTGTGCCGACATAGTAACTTGAGCAGAAGACGGCCTTCATGGACCAGCACGAGGTGCAGACTGTAAACGTAGACCCCGTGGCTGCTGTGCTGGTGCTCTGCCAGATTGATCTCCGGAAACTCAAGCTGGTAGCGTTTGAGGTTCTCCTGGACGCGCGGATCGGCCATCTGATGGTGCCCGAGCTGAGAAGCGACATAGTTCTCGACAATTTCGCGCCGCGCGTCACCAACTGCCGTGAGATAAAAATTTCGCTGAAACGCGTCCGGGTTCGTCGGTCGCAGCAGGTGTTGCAAACGGCCTTTGACCGATTTGAAAATCTGGAGAGGCGCGACGTGCGGCTGGGTGGAAAGGTAGAACTGCCAGATGTTATGAGGCTGCAGCTGGACTTCGAGGATTCGTACACCGTCACGCTCGACGACTTCTTTCAGGCCTGGCAACCAGGAGTCGCTGGGAGGCATTTGCGATTTTGCAAAAAGTGCCAGTGACCAGCGGAGCTGGTAGGCGGGTTTGACATTGGCAGCGGTGTAGAGCGGCTCCATAGCTTTCAGTCACGGCCTCCACCGACGCGGGGTCGGCGGGGGGCGTTGCGGTGTTTCGCGAGAATGCTTGGGAGATCAGTCTACACATTGCCGATTTCCGCGAAAGGACCGCGTGCTTTAATGGAATCAACCTGGCCCGAAGTCTCATGCAGCATCACGACGGGCCTGGCCTAGACATTGTCCCCTTCCCTGGAGGTGCCGCGTCCGGTAGCCGCGCCTTTCACTCCCCATTTCCAGCCGCTGATGGCCGGCATGTCGTCGCCGTGCTCGGCGATGTACTGCCGGTGCTCGATCAGCTTGTCGTGGATCGCCTGCTTGAAGTAGGCGGCGCGGGCCCCCAGTTGCGGCAGCCGGTCAATCACGTCCTCGACCAGGTGGAACCGGTCGAGATCGTTGAGGACCACCATGTCGAACGGCGTCGTCGTCGTCCCCTCTTCCTTGTATCCCCGCACGTGCAGGTTTCTGTGGTTCGTCCGCCGGTATGTCAGGCGGTGGATCAGCCACGGGTAGCCGTGGAAAGCGAAGATGATCGGCTTGTCCTTCGTGAACAGGGCGTCGAAATCGCGATCCGAAAGCCCGTGCGGGTGCTCGCTCGCCGGCTGCAGCTTCATGAGATTCACCACGTTGACCACGCGCACCTTCAGCTCGGGGAGGTGCTTGCGCAGCAGCTCGACCGCGGCCAGCGTCTCCAGCGTCGGGACGTCGCCGCAGCACGCCATGACCACGTCCGGCTCGCCCCCCATGTCGCTGCTGGCCCACTCCCAAATCCCGATTCCTTCGGTGCAGTGCCTGATGGCCTGATCCATGGTCAGCCATTGCGGCGCGGGCTGCTTGCCGGCGATGACGACGTTGACGTAGTTGCGGCTGCGCAGGCAGTGGTCGGTCACCGACAGGAGGGTATTCGCGTCGGGCGGCAGGTAAACGCGGACGACCTCGGCCTTCTTGTTAACGACGTGGTCGATGAAGCCGGGATCCTGATGCGAAAAGCCATTGTGATCCTGCCGCCAGACGTGGCTCGAGAGCAGGTAATTCAGCGAGGCGATCGGCCGCCGCCAGCGGATGTGGTTGCAGACTTTCAGCCACTTGGCGTGCTGGTTGAACATCGAGTCGATAATGTGGATGAACGCCTCGTAGCACGAGAAGAATCCGTGCCGGCCGGTGAGCAGATACCCTTCCAGCCACCCCTGGCACTGGTGCTCGCTGAGGACCTCCATCACCCGGCCGTCGGGGCTGAGCTTGTCGTCTTCGGGATAAATCTCGGCCATGTAGCAGCGGGTCGTCACGTCGAGCACGTCCTGCCAGCGATTCGAATTGTTCTCGTCCGGGCTGAAGAGGCGGAAGTTGCTGCTCTCCAGGTTCTGCTTCATGACGTCGCGGAGGAATTTGCCCATGACCCGCGTGGATTCAGCAGTGGTCGCGCCGGGACTGGGCACCTCGACCGCGTAGTCGCGGAAATCCGGCATCTTCAGATCGCGCAGCAGCAGGCCCCCGTTGGCGTGCGGGTCGTCGCTCATCCGGCGATGCCCTCTGGGCGCCAGTTCGGCCAGCTCGGGCTTGAGCCGGCCGCGTGCGTCGAACAGCTCTTCCGGCTTGTAGCTCTTCATCCACTGCTCGAGAATTCGGATGTGCGCGGGTTTATCCATGTCGGCCATGGGCACCTGGTGGCTGCGCCAATAGTCCTCGCACTTTTTGCCGTCGATTTCGGCGGGGCAGGTCCACCCCTTGGGCGTGCGGAAGACGATCATGGGCCAGGCGGGGCGCTTTGTGACGCCATTGGAACGGGCGTCAGCCCAGATCGACTTTATCTCGGCTACCGCCGCGTCGAGGACGCCGGCCAGTTGCTGGTGAACGGCTGCCGGCTCGTGTCCTTCGACAAAGTACGGCGTGTAGCCCATCCCCTCGAAAAACTTCTGCAGCTCATCCCTGGGAATGCGGGCCAGAAAGCAAGGGTTGGCAATCTTGTACCCGTTCAAATGGAGGATCGGAAGTACGCAGCCGTCCCGGCCCGGGTTGAGGAACTTGTTGCCATGCCAGGCGGTGGCGAGCGGACCGGTCTCGGCCTCGCCGTCGCCGACGATGCAGGCGACGATCAGGTCCGGGTTGTCGAAGGCGGCGCCGTAGGCGTGACTCAGGGCATACCCAAGTTCGCCACCCTCATGGATGCTCCCCGGAGTTTCGGGGGCAACGTGGCTGGGGATGCCGCCGGGAAAGCTGAACTGTTTGAACAGTCGCTTCATCCCCTCCGCATCCTGGCTGATGTTCGGGTAGACCTCGCTGTAGGTCCCCTCGAGGTACGCGTGCGCGACCAGCGACGGACCGCCGTGCCCCGGGCCGATGATGTAGATCATGTTCAGGTCGTCGCGCTGGATGACCCGGTTGAGATGCACGCAGAGCATGTTCAGGCCCGGCGAGGTCCCCCAGTGGCCCAGCAGCCGCGGCTTGATGTGCTCGCGCTTGAGGGGCTCTTTCAGGAGCGGATTGTCAAGCAGGTAGATCTGTCCGACCGAGAGGTAATTGGAAGCCCGCCAGTAGGCATCCATCCGGCGCAGTTCCTCCGCGGAAAGGGGCCCTGCCGCCGGGGCCTTGCCGTCACCCTTGACCTTTCGTTTCGTCTCGGTGGTTGCGGCAAGCATCGAGCGCTCCTTCTTTGGCTGGACGATTCGGGG
>JBLMWR010001040.1:0-2965 GCA_050257335.1 Deltaproteobacteria bacterium
CTCGTCGAGAACGAAATTGAGATCGGGCTCCATGGCCTGGTACTCGGGGACGGGGACGTACGGCGGAGTGAAGTTCGCGATTTCCTCGAGCGCGGCCAGATCAATCTCAGCGGCCGTCACCGGATCGTGCAGATCGAGCGCCTGCCGAATACCGTCCGCAATCTCTCCCAGCCAGCCCAGCCGTTTGCCGCTCACCAGCAGCTCGCAGCCCCGACCGGGAATGAATTCCGGCCGGTTCGACGCGCGGGCGGCGACCATTGCGTCGCGGTTCGTGCGCCAAACCAGCAGCTCGACGATCCCCTTCATCTCGGCGAACGACCGGCCGCTGACGAACCCCAGCAGGTTCGGCTGCGTTTCGGGGCGGTCAGGCTCGGTGCCCAGAAAAACGCGGGCGAACTCGAAGAGCTGGGCATTGGGGTTTTTGTGGCGTTCGTTGTGACGCCGGCTCGCCAGCAGGCTGGGGATCAGACTCTGACGAAGGATGTTCTCGCGCTGCCGCGACGAATGCTCGACGCGCAGGGGGGGCGCGCCCGACCAGGGACGGAAGAGCCCCGCCAGGCCGTCGTCGACGAACGACAGCGTCACGGCTTCATAGAACCCGGCGGCCAGCAGCACGTCGGCCAGGCGCTGGCCGAGCTGATCGCGCAGCGTGGGCTGGCTGACTTCCAGAGGAACGAGAACGTCCTCGGGGATCTTGTCGTAGCCGTGAACCCGCGCCGATTCTTCGATCAGGTCGATTTCGCGCGCCAGGTCCCGGCGCCATGACGGGGGGGTGAAAGAGAGCGTCCCCGCGTCGTGTGCCGTCTCCTCGGCCAGTCCCAGCGCCTTGAGAATGCGGACGACGGTTTCCTTCGGGATCTCGATTCCCAGAATCCGCGGAATCTGCGAGAGCCGCAGGACAATCGGCTCGCGCCGGGGATCGGGCGCGACGCCGGCGAAAACCGACCCCGCGCACAGCTCTCCCCCGGCCAGTTCCAGAATCAACTGCGCGCAGCGGCGGCTGGCCCACTCCAGCCCGTGCCGGTCGATCCCGCGCTCGAACCGGTATGACGAATCGCTGAAGAGCGCCAGTTTGCGGGCCGTGTTCCGCACCGACATCGGCGTGAATTCCGCCGTTTCGATGAGCACGTTCGCGGTGGCACCGCTGATTTCGGTGTCGAAGCCCCCCATCACCCCGGCGACTGCCACGGGGCGGTCGGCATCGGCGATGACGCACATGTCGGGAGAAAGCTCGTATTCCTTCTGATCGATGGCGGTGATCTTCTCCCCCGGCGCCGCGCGGCGGACGACGATCCGGCCGCCGTGCAGCTTGTCGAAATCGAACGCGTGCAGCGGCTGGCCGCATTCCATAAGGACGTAGTTGGTGATGTCCACCACGTTGTTGATCGGCCGGATCCCCAGAGTCTTCAGCCGCCGCTGCATCCATTCGGGGCTGGGGGCGATCTTGACGTGCCGCACGAGCCGCGCGATGTACTGCGGACAGAGATCCGGCGACTGGATTTCGACCGCAGCGAGCGAACCAGTCGCCGGCCCTTTGGCGACCGGCGTCGCGGGAGGCAACTGCAAGGCGCGGTCGAACAGCACCCCCACTTCGCGCGCCACGCCGATGTGCGACAGGCAGTCAGGCCGGTTGCTGGTGACCTCGAGGTCGATCGCCATGTCTCCCTCGACGTCGGAGACCTCTTCCAGATTCAGCCCGGCCATCATCAGGCGCTCGGTGAGCGTCTCGACCGGCATGTCGAGCCGCACGTATTCCTTCAGCCAGTTCCAACTGACGATCATCCTTCGCCTGGTCCCTCCATGCCCCCCGTATAATGTTCCCCTTCCGGCTTGGCCCCGTGCAGGACTTCGACCTGGTAACCTCCCTTGGCGCGAAAGTAGAGCACGAGGATCAGGTACCCGACGGCCATCATCGCGGGTACCGCCGCCGTGACCTTCAGCGCCATCCGCCCGCCGTACAGATTCGCGTCGATGATCTTCTCTTCTCGTTCAGTCAGTTTATCGGCGTCGGCGACCGGCTCCGCCTTCGCGACCTTTCTCGCAAGCTCCTCCTTCTTTTTCGTCGCTTCGCCGACTTTCTGCCCGTCGAGTCCCGAAACGGCTTCCCAGACGAGAAAATGCTTGGAGGTGTTGGCCTTTGTCTCCGTGTAAAGTTCCTGCGAATGCTGCGCCAGGTTTTCGCTGGCATATTTGTCCTGGAAATAGCCGATTCCCGGTCCACCCAGGATGCCGGCCGAAAGCATCCCGATGCCCCCGATCGTCCCCATCGTCAGCGCGCCGCCTTTCGGGTAACGCTCGCCGACGACACCCAGCATCGTGGGCCAGTAGAACGTCTTGCCGATTCCATAAATTGTGCCGGCAATGATGATGGCCATCCCTTCCACCGTGCCGAGAGCGTACAGGCCGGCACAGCCCAGAATCGCACTGATCAGCAGCAGGCCCAGCGGGTTGATCTTTTCGACGATTGGACCGGCGAAGAACCGCAGGGCGAACATGATTCCCGAGGTCCAGATGAAGAGCCAGGTGGCGGCTTTGCCGATCGAATTCTTCATGATGTCCTGGATCCATCCGTCCGTCCCGAGTTCAACGTAACCGACCATGGCGTGGAGCAGGAACAGGAGCAGGAGGATCGGCGAAGCGAATTCCGCCAGCATGGTGGCGAAGGAGACTCCCGCCGCCTTCGCCTCGGAAATGGGAAACTTCTCTTTGAAGATCACATAGCCATAGTAGAGCACCGGCGGGAGAAAGAACGCGCTTGTGGCCTCCCACGGCAGTGATGACATGTATGCGTCACCTCCGCAGAAGAAGAGAGCCAGAACGCCCCCGAGGATCAATCCGCCCGGCCAACCGGCATGCAGGATATTCAGATAGTGCGTCTTCTGATTCGGGTACAGCGTTGCCACCAGCGGATTGATCACCGACTCGCAAACCCCGTTTGCCAGCGAGAACATGAACGCACCGACAA
>JBLMWR010001041.1:0-5066 GCA_050257335.1 Deltaproteobacteria bacterium
CGGGCGCGCCTCATCGACGAACTCCCCGACGGTGCGCCGTAGCCGGTAATTCCGAGTTCATTTGCAGGACCGTCCTTCCGGGCCGTCGCAATCGATCCAGAAGGGCCGGCGTGCGCCAATCATTCGTCTACGGCGACTCGCTCCAGAGCACTTGCAGCAGGTTGCTGCAGTCGTCGGTCCACAACAGCGGGGGCCGCGTCGATTCGCTGTTCGATTGCAGCCTCACCGCCGCCAGGGTCTGCGGATTTCGAGCCAGCAGCACCCACAGCGCGGGTTCCGCGGCCGTCTGCGGATCGGCCCCGCTGCGGCGCACCACCTGCGCCAATCCGTATTCCTTCGCCAGCCCCGCCACGACCTGACGAAGATCGAAGTGCAGGTTCGAGATATGACAGGCCAGCAGCCCGTCGCTCTTGAGGTGCTTCAGATACGCCCCCATCGCCTCCCGTGTCAGAAGATGCACGGGAATCGCGTCTCCTGAGAAGGCGTCGAGAACGAGGATGTCGAATTCCTGCGGCTCTTCGAACTCGAGCGCCAGCCGCGCGTCCCCTTGCACGATCGTTTTCTCAGCCGGCGAATCGCTCAGGAAGGTGAAGTGGTTGTGCGCGGCGGCAATCACGTCGGGATTGATTTCATAGAAGCGGAACCTGTCGCCGGCCTGCCCGTACGCTGCGAGCGTCCCCACTCCCAGTCCCACGATGCCGACGTGCCGGGGTTCCCCCGGATGGTGCCCCGACAGCGCCTGGCCGATACCCGTCGTCGCGGCGTAGTAGGCGGTGGGAATGCGTCGCTTTTCGGGAGCGACGAACTGCGTGCCGTGAATGACCCAGCCATGGAAGAGCTGCGTCACGGTGTCCTCCGGCCGCGCCGCCGGCTTCTGCTCGACTTTCAGGACCCCGTAGAAATTCCGCGAGACGGCGACCGAGCCCGCGGCGTGACGTCCGAATTGCGACATCAAAAAAGCGCCGCAGACCAGAGCGGCGACGACGGTCATCCCCTGCAGCCAGCCGGCGATCGGCAGCCGGATCCGCCGGTCTTCGCGGAGCAGCATCGCGAGACACGTCAGGCCGAACCCGAACACCCCCAGCTGCAGTTCGAAATACGACACGAACATCAGCGGGGCGAGCAAGCCTACGAAAAGTCCACCCGCGGCCCCGCCGGCCGAAATTGTCAGATAGAATGTCGTCAAATACCGCGGCGCGGGCTTCAGGGCCGCCAATTCGCCGTGGCACACCATCCCCGCGAAAAACAGGGCCGAGAAATATCCCGCCACCTGCACCAGCAGCGATGGCCCGGTCGCGCCCCGCACGAAGAGCCAGCAGACGACCAGCAAAGATCCCCCCGCGGCGAGGACGAAAGGCCGTCGCGAGTACCACCGCTCGCCGTCGAAGCAGAGGATGAAGCTGATCAGGTACAGCGCCAGGGGGACGATCCACAGGAAGGGAACGACGGCCACGTCGAGACAGACGCGGTTCGTCGTCGCCAGCAGCAGCACCGAGGGAACCATCGCCAGCCCGAACCACAGGCCGATCAGGTTCCAGGTGGGAGGCGCGGAGGGCTCCGCCCCGATTTGAGGTTCCACGCCGTAAGCTCCAGACCGGTCCACATTTTCAATGCGACGCCACATCACGGCGGCGCTTCCCGCGCACAGTGCGGCGAATCCCGCGAACAACCCCGACCACAGATACGACTGCGAGACCGTCGAATAGACCGGCTCGACGACGAACGGATACGAAAGCAGCGCCAGCAGCGAGCCCAGATTTGACAGAGAATACAGCCGGTACGGAGACTCACCGGCGTGCGTCAGACTGAACCACCTTTGCACCAGAGGGCCGGTGGACGAGAGAATAAAGAACGGCAGTCCGACGCAAGCCACGGTCACCAGAATGATCTTGAAGACCGGCGCATCGCCGTTCGTCGGTTTCCACACCGGACTGGGAGCGATGGGAAGCATGACCAGGGCCAGAAGCAGAAGTGCCAGATGGACGTAAGCCTGATGCCGCGCCGACAGATACCGCGTCGTCACGTGGGCATACAAATAGCCGCTGAACAGCAGCGCCTGAAAGACGAGCATGCAGGTGGTCCAGACGGCGGGGCTCCCTCCGAACCAGGGGAGGATCGCTTTTCCGATGAGGGGCTGGACCTGAAAGAGAAGAAACGCACCAAGAAAAACGGTCGCCGCGTACGCGGTCGCCAGCGCCCGTCCGGATCTGGAACCAGTCATGTGAACACCTCCAGTGCCGCCCCGTCCGGCCGTAACGATTGCGCGGGATCTTCCAGCGCGATAACTTTCTCGAACGCCGCTGAGGACGCAAGCAACCATAGCTTGCAATTTCGCGGATGGCTGCGGCTGACCGAAGTATCGCCGCCGACTCGATTTCCGCGGGGCGGGCTTCCCCAGCTCACCCCTCTCTCATTCCCACACCCTCTCGGCGTGGGAACGCGGGGATTGGGTGGCGATCGGGCCGCGGTCGGCGATTGAGCCGCGCAACTTCATGCGTCACTCGGCGGCGGCTTTTCAACGACCACGGCTCGAGTCCCAGAGGTACTTGAAGAACACGAACAGGCCCGCCGAGCCGCCGAGAATTGTTTGCAGCAGCAGACTTCCGGACCCGGGATCAAAATATGCCAGAAACGTGGACATCTGAGTCGACCTTTCCTGATTTTCGCGGATTTGCCCCGGAGTCCGCGAAACTTTGTACATTGATTGATTTTAATCCGAAACGTCACGTGTGCCGCGCGATTCCACAATGCGCGATCAACGGCACACAACGATTAAACCCCGAATGTCTGGAAAGGATTCGTGGGAAAAGGATGGTTCCGGCACTCCATAAGAATTACTGCTCCGGCGCCTCCCAGCGGTTGCCCCAACCGGTGTACAGGTCGTTCAAGAAGGCCTTCCATTGCTCGGCCTTGCGGGACGGCGGGTAAGGTTGCGGGGGTTCGGGTCGGGCGGCGGTCCAGACCACTTCGAACTGGCCGTCCGCCATGATCTTGCCCACCCGCGGCGTCTTGAACGCGTGTTGCGTCGCCGGGTCGATGCGCACCTCTCCTTCGGGCGCCGCGAGGCGTTGATTGAGCATCGCGCGGCGAATGTCGGCGGGCTTGTCGGACCGGGCTTCTTTCACCCCCGCGGCCCAAAGTTTCACGCCGACGTATGCCGCCTCCATCGGGTCGCTGATCACCCGCTGCACGCCATGCCGGGCCTGAAAGCTTTTGACGAAGGCCAGATTCTCGTCACTCGTCAGCGACTGGAAATAGTTCCAGGCGGCGAAATCCCCGGCCATCTGCGAAAGGTTCAGGCTCCGCAGCTCGACTTCGCCGATGCTGAAAGAAATCGTGGGGACCGTCTCGGGAGTGACCCCGGCCCGCCGCAGCTCCTTGAAGAACGACAGGTTGCTGTCGCCGTTGATCGTGTTGAGGATCACGTCGGGTCGGGCGGCGACGATTCTGGCGACGAGCGGTTTCGTCTCGATTTCACCCAGCGGGATGTATTCTTCACCGGCCACGGCGCCCCCCAGTTCGCGCAGCGTGTCCTTGATGATCGCGTTGGCCGTTCTGGGAAACACGTAATCCGAACCAACCAGAAAGAATTTCCGCTTGCCGCCGACGGCGAAAGCCCATTCCACCGCCGGAATGATCTGCTGGTTCGGCGCGGCGCCCATGTAGATCACGTTGGGCGACTCTTCGATCCCTTCATACTGCACCGGGTAAATCAGCAGGTGGTCGCGGTCTTCGAAGAGAGGCACGACCGTCTTGCGGCTGGCCGATGTCCAGCATCCGAAAACGGTGCAGACTTTCTCATCGCGGATGAGCCGCGCGGCCTCGGCGGCGAACACAGGGGCCTCCGATTGGCCGTCGCGGACCACCGGCTCGACCGGCCGCCCGAGCAGGCCCCCGGCCGCGTTGAGTTCTTCGATCGCCAGCAACGTCGCGTCCACCACCGGCGCCTCGCTGGAGGCGAGCGTTCCCGAAAGCGAGTGCAGGATGCCGACCCGCAGCGGAGCGCCGGCGGGCGGAACGATTGCGGCCGCCCCCGACGTCCGGTTTCCGGCGAGCTTGTCTCCATCGGTCACCCGAAGGGCTTTGCGCGAATTCCAGATCAGACCTGCGCCCACACCTCCGATAACCGCCGCCGCCAGACCGGCGCCCGTCAGCAGGAACCGCCGCCTCGACGCGGCCGATGACGCGGTGCCGGCGTGTGGACGGACCGCCGCCTGGCCGCCACCTCCGCTGGGAAGCACAATGCCGGCTCCCGACAGGCCGGCCTGGACGGCGGTCAGATCGGCGAGCATCTCTTCGGCCGACTGATAGCGGTCCTCGGGGCGGATCGCCATCGCGCGGGCGACGATCGCGGCGCAGGCATCGGGGACGCGCTTGTTGACCGCCCGCGGGTCGGGTCGTTCGCCCTGGCAGTGGCGGTACATGATCTGCACGATGCTTCCGGCGCTGGAGTAGGGGTGCCCGCCGGCAAGCAGGCTGTAGTACGTGGCCCCCAGCGAATACAGATCGCTGCGGTGATCGACGGGGAGCCCCTGGCACTGCTCCGGGCTCATGAAGTACGGCGTCCCCACCACCTGTCCCGACTGCGTCACCTGCTCGCCCGGCGCAAGTCCCGTCTTGGCCAGTCCGAAGTCCGAGACTTTGACGGACCTTTCGGCCGTGAACAGCAGATTCGCCGGCTTGACGTCGCGATGCACGAGCCCGACGCGATGGGCCGCGGCCAGACCCTGGCAGGCCTCGGCGGCGATCCGCGTCGCTTCCAGCACCGGGAACGCGCCGCCGGCCTCGAGGAGCGCGTCGACGCTTCCGCCGGGGACCAGCTCCATCACCAGATAATGACAGGCGCCTTCCTGCCCGATCTCGTAAATCGCCACGACGTTGGGGTGATTCAACTTGCCGGCCGCCCGGGCTTCGATCAGAAAGCGCTTGAGAATTCTTTCGTCGGAAGAGAGCGATTTGAGCAGCACCTTGACCGCGACATCGCGTTCGATCAGGGTGTCGTGCGCCTGGTACACAACGCCCATCCCGCCCGATCCCAGGAGCTTCGTCACCTCGTACCGCGCCAG
>JBLMWR010001042.1:0-4827 GCA_050257335.1 Deltaproteobacteria bacterium
GCCGAGGGGGAGGCGTTTTCCCTCTGTCCCTCGCCTCCCGGACTTGGCATAATGAATCCGATGGGGCGGCGTAACCAGGTTTTCTCTTGGTTTCCGGGGCCCAACTGGTCATAATTAAGGGGAGTTGTCCCACCCGCCCCGACCGGTTGCCACGCCGATGCCTCGCTTGCCCCACGATCCGCCGATCAATCGCCGCGAGTTTCTCGGCGCCAGCGCCGCCAATGCGGCAGGGATGGCGGCGGCGGGGGTCGCCAGCCTGGCGGGGGCGGCGGCCGTTGCCAAGGCGGCCCCGGGTGAACGGCTGGCGGTCGGGGTGATCGGCATTCGCAGTCAGGGAAAGTCTCTGGCCGCGGCATTGGCTGCGTTCCCCGATGTGGATGTGGCCGCGCTGTGTGACGTCGACGAGGGGTTGCTTCCTCCGGCGGCGCGCGAGGTCGAAGCCGTGCAGGGGCATTCGCCGCGGCTGCACACCGACTTTCGCCGGCTGCTCGACGATCCGTCGATCGGCGCGGTGGTCATCGCCGCGCCCGATCACTGGCACGCGCCGATGACGATCCTCGCCTGCCAGGCGGGCAAAGACGTGTACGTCGAAAAACCGGTTTCGCATTCGCTGGCGGAAGGCCCGGCGATGATCGCCGCGGCACACAAGAACCGCCGCGTGGTGCAGTCGGGCCTGCAGCAGCGCTCGGGAGAACATTTCCGCTCGGCGGTCGAATACGTCCGCAGCGGCAAGCTGGGGAGCGTGCACCTGGCGAAGGCGTGGACGGTGCACCAGCGGAAGCCGATCGGCTTCAAGAAGAACGTGGCGGTGCCGGCCGGCGTCAATTACGACTTGTGGCTGGGGCCGGCTCCCTCCCGCCCCTTCAACCCGAACCGGTTTCATTACAACTGGCACTGGTTCTGGGATTACGGCACGGGGGAACTGGGGAACTGGGGCGTGCATCTTCTCGACGTGGCGCGCTGGGGACTGGGGGTCGAGTTTCCGACGCAGGTCTCGGCAATCGGCGGCAAGCACCATTTTTATGACGACCAGCAGACCCCGGACACGCTGCTGGTCAATTACGCCTATCCCGGCAAGACGATCACCTGGGAACACCGCCTGTGGAGCGCCCACGGAATCGAGGGGCGAAGCGCGGCGGTGGCCTTCTGCGGCGACCGCGGTACGCTGATCGTGGACCGCGGGGGGTGGAAAGTGTACGGACAGAAAGAGTCGATCTCCGCGGGCACCAGCGATCTGCTCGAACCCCATCTGCGGAATTTCGTCGATTGCGTCAAAACGCGCGACGTTCCCACGTGCGACCTCGAAACGGGCCACGTGTCGAGCGCCCTGTGCCACCTGGGCAACATCGCCTACCGCCTCGGGCGGAGCATTCCTGTGAACTCGTCTTCGGGGACGATCGCGGACGACGCAGCGGCCGGCCAGTTCGCCCGCCGCGAGTATCGCGCGCCGTGGGGGGTGCCACTGGTTTGACGCTCTCAGTGGTCCGTCGATCTTTGAACGTCCGGGGGGGTGGCCGGCGGGACCAACGGGAAGCCCCGGTGAGCGTCTCAAAACCGTTGCTTCCTGAACGATCTATGAAGCGTCTGCAAGTCACTTCACCCTCCGGGGCTTCACTTCGCTCCAGCCCCGGCCATCCTGCCGCCTGAAGGCGGTACAACGAGCGGGAGGCATCCGAACTTGAACCGCGCTGCCTGGCTTTCCGTCGCCGCTCTCATCCTTTGTACCAGGCAGGCATTTGCCGCCGACGAACCGGCGAAGGCCGCTCCCGTGAAATTCGCCACGGGAGAGACGTTCCGCAAGGCGATCGGGGACGCGATCTCGGGGGATTGGGATCACGTCGGTCTGCGGACGATCGTTCGCGCCATCGAAGAGGCGCGGCACGTAGCGATTCTGACGGATCGCCGGCTCGATCCGACGGCGGAGCTGCGGGTGAGCGCGGCGGTCGAACCACTCGGCGATTTTCTCGAACGGCTCGCCGTGGGGTCCCGGGGCAGCGCCACGGTCGTGGGGAATACCGTTTATCTCGGACCACCCGATTCCACGGCGAAACTTCGGACCCTGGTGGCGCTGCGGATGCAGGAACTGAAAAGCAGCGCGGCGGCGCCCGACGCGCGGCGCATCGAACATTCGCGGGAGACCTTCCGTTGGGACGATCTCGACCGGCCTGCCGAGATCCTGGCGCGACTTTCCGAGGAGTATGGCGTGGGGGTGGAGGGGCTGGAACTGGTTCCACACGATCTCTGGGCGGGCGCAGTTCTACCCGAGACCAATGTCATCGAAGCGCTGTCGTTGGTGCTCATCCAGTTCGACCTGACGTTTGGCTGGACCGAGCGGGGAAAAGGGGTGCGAATCGAACACGTGCCGGAGCGCGTCGAAATCGAGCTGCCGCACGATCCCCCGCGGGGAGTGCCGGCGAACACGGCCCTCGCCGCGTGGAAGGAGAAGCTTCCCGATCTCGAGGCGCGCGTCGAAAAGGGAAAGGTCGTCGTGACAGGAACTTGGGAGCAGCACGAGGTGGTGGAACGGATCCGCCGCGGAGCCAGCGTTCCGGACAAGACCGCGGCGCGGGAGGGCGGGCCGCTGCCGCCGCTCAGCCACCAGCGCTACACGGGAACCATCCTGAACAAACCGGCCAGCGAGGTGATGCAGGACCTGGGGACGCGGAAGCGGGGAGAAGTGAAGTTCGAGTACGACCTCGAGGAGCTGAAAAATGCCGGGATCAACCTCGACGCGCTGGTGTCGCTCAACCTGAAGAACGCCACGATCGAGGAGTTGCTCAAGGGGATGTTCGATCCGCTGGGGGTGACGTTTGAGATCGTCGATCGCACGGTGAAGCTGAAACCCAAGCCAAAGTAGCATAGGCTTCTCGGGCCGTGCGTGAATTCGTGTGGGGCGGGCTTCTTCAGCCCGCCCGTGACCAGCGTGCGACGCAGGCCCTGACTGAAAACCGCCAGAGCCGCACGGCAGCGATCAGCCGAAATCGGCGTTCACGCGTCATGGAGGGGGCGACGGCCGGGCTGAAGAAGCCCGCCCCACGGGAAAAAAGCCCGCCCTGGAAGTAGCCGGCAACGCCACCAGACAAAAACGCACACCCGCGCCGCGTGCCTGCGACGTTTGCCGCGGATTGCCCGCCGTGCGGCCTCCCGCTACGATGGCCCCTCACGAATTCATGTACTCCCGCGCCGGGTTCGAGTCCGAGTATCCCTTTCCGTCGAGGTTCTTCGATCTCGACGGCCTGCGCTATCATTATATCGACGAAGGCCGGGGTGAAACGCTGCTGTGCGTGCACGGCAACCCCACCTGGAGTTTCGCCTGGCGGAATATCATCAAGGATCTGTCGCGCGATTACCGCGTGGTGGCGATCGACCACATCGGTTGCGGATTCTCGGACAAGCCGCAGCGCTACCCGTATCGCCTCGCGAAACACGTTGAAAACCTGTCTCGGTTCATCGTCGGGCTGGACCTCAAGGACATCACACTCCTGGCGCACGACTGGGGGGGCGCGATCGGCGTGGGGGCTGCCGGCAACCTGCACGAGCGGTTCGCGCGGTTCGTGCTGTTCAACACGGCGGCGTTCCGATCGCAGCGGATGCCGCGGCGGATCGCCGTCTGCCGGTGGCCGCTCCTGGGGCCAGTCGGCGTTCGCGGGCTGAATCTGTTCGCCCGAGCCGCGCTGACCATGGCCGTCTGCAAGCACGAACGCATGACGGCGGCGGTGCGGGCGGGATTTCTCGCTCCGTACGGCACCTGGAAAAACCGCGTGGCAATCCTGCGGTTCGTGCAGGACATCCCGATGTCTCCCGCGCACCCCAGCTACGGAACGCTGGTGTTGATCGAAGAACGATTGCCCCTGTTCCGCAAATCCCCCATGCTCTTCGTGTGGGGGATGCGCGACTGGTGCTTCACCCCGGCGTTTCTGGATGAGTTCCTGACGCGTTTTCCGCAGGCCGAAGTGCTGCGCCTCGCGCAGGCCGGGCACTACGTTTTCGAAGACGCGCACGAAGAAATCATTCCTCGCCTGCGCGAGTTTCTGCACGCTCATCCGGAATCTTCGCGCGGGGACTGGAGTCCTGTCCGGGAGCAGTGAGCGCCGCACAAGTCCATCAGGCGGCGCGCGTCTGCGAGCGAGGGAAAGCCGCCGCGGATGTGGTCTGCCGCCGTTCGGGCGGCAGGGGGCGGGCGGATTCCGCCGCCGGGCGCAGCGCGTCCAGCGTTGCCCGCGCACACTCCGACCACGTCGAGGGCTGACGCAGAAACGGCACGGGAGACGTGTCGGCCAGAGCGCGGGCGAAGGCTTCAAGATCGGCGAAGTCGATGTGGCATACCGGCGGCACCGGCCCCGGGCGCGAAGCCCCGCAATGGAATACAGCAGCAATGCACTCGTTTTTCCGTCAAAGCGCAGCTTCCCGCCGTTACTGAGGGTCAATCTGCGGCTTGCAAAACGTCCCGGTGCGGCGGATACTTTCGATGAACCCGCCCCCGTAGCTCAGTTGGATAGAGCAGCAGATTTCTAATCTGCCGGTCGGGAGTTCGAATCTCTCCGGGGGTAATGAGTTGCGCCGAATCGCGAATCTTGATGACTTGGGCGCGGACATGATTCGCCTCGGCCTCTGCTGCATATTCCGGAACGAGCCGATCAAGTTCGCGAACACGACGGCAACTGCCGCGAGTCGCCTGGAGCGGACGGCAGCGCTGGCGAAGTTGGCCCTGCTTTGCGCGGCCAACGCGGAGGCACTTCTGGCCTCGCTCCGGTTCTGCGCCGACCACGCCATCGGCTGTTTTCGGGTCAACAGCCGGATTCTCCCGCTCAAGACGCACGAGCGGTG
>JBLMWR010001043.1:0-7431 GCA_050257335.1 Deltaproteobacteria bacterium
GGCTGTGCGAACTGTTCTCGAAGCTGACGGCGACGGAAGGCGTCGTCGTCTGACCAGCCCGAGGAAATTCAGCGGGTTGGAGCCAGCAAGGATTGATCCGGGAATCGCCGGAATCAATCCAGCGGCTCGCTGCGGCGAACCCGGTCGCGTGCTGACAGGAACGCGCTCGGCTCCCTGCGTTACACCAGTTCTCGAATCGCCTGGCCGTTATCGAGCATGTAGACCGGGCGGCCGGCGGCGTTGGTGAACTGGGTCTTCGAGTCGATGCCCAGCACGTCGAAGACAGTCGCCATCAGATCCTGCGGGCTGATCGGGGCCGATTTGGGGACTTCGGCCCTGGCATTCGATTCGCCGATCACCTGCCCCATCTTGAGGCCGCCGCCGGCCAGGGCCAGTGTGCTCAAGGGGGCCCAGTGATCGCGGCCGGCGTTGCGGTTGACGCGCGGCGTACGGCCGAATTCACCGGTGATGACCAGCAGGATCTTCTCGCTCAAACCCCGCTGCGCCAGGTCTTCGATGAAGGCCGACACCGCCCCGTCGACTGCCGGTCCACGGTTGTTCATCGCCTTCTGGATCTGGCCGTGCATGTCCCAGCCGCCGAAATTCAGGGTCACGAAGCCGCACCCCGCTTCGCACAGCCGACGCGCAACGAGCATCTGTTCGCCGAGCCCCTTGCCGTACCTTTCTTTCACTCGCGGATCTTCCTTTGAAATGTCGAAGGCGTCCGTGGCATTTCCAAGAATCAGGTTGAACGCCTGATCCTCGAAGTCGTCGAGCCCTTCCATCAGCCCGGTCGCATCAGCGTCGCGCTGAAAGCGGTCGAGGCCTTCCAGCAACGAGCGGCGATCGCTCAAGCGCTCGAGCTTCGTCGCGAGCGTCAAGTTCTTCCGCGCGGGCCCCTGCGGATCGAACGGCGCGGCGCCAGCACCCAGAAATACTGGTCCGTCCGCGCCGATCCCGTTCATGCGCACATAGGTCGGCATGCCGGTCTCGGGATGATTCGCTCCACGCACCTTGGCAGTGATCGACCCGATCGAGGGATGCGTCGGTTTGCGGCCGTTGTCGGCTTGCCGGTTATCGTGCCCCGTCATCACCCAGTGCGTTCCGCCGGCATGGCCGCTGTTCTTGTGTGCGAATGAGCGCACGAACGCCATCTTGTCGGCGACCTTGGCCATTTCCGGAAATGTGCCGCCAAGAGTCACTCCAGGGAGAACCGTGGAAACTTCCCCCGTGACGCTCCGAAATTCGGAGGGGGCCGTCATCTTCGGATCGAAGGTTTCGACGTGCGTGGGACCACCCCCCAGCCACAGCCACACGACTGAAGTGTCTTTGACCGCCTGACCGCTCTGGGCTGCCTGCGCCCTGGCCGCCAGGAGTCCCGGGAGCGTCAACCCCGCGGCTCCCAGGGTGCCGACTTTCATGAAGTCACGGCGAGTGGTTCCGTCACAATCGCGAGAGCTGCGGTCGGCGAAGACGTTCAACATGGCACCATCTCCTGTGCGGGGGCGTACGACACTCTCACCCGTACGATATTCGGCAGAATCCCGACTGTCAATACAAATCGGCACATCTTGATGTGATTGGAGTCCATCGCGTGAATTGTGTGCCACTCCGTTCTCAAGGGCCGCGGTATGGAGCATGGGCTGCCAATCCCGTGCGGGATCACCGTACCGGCAAACGAGCGGGCATGGCCTGTTGTTAATCGGCGGTCAAAACTGTTTTGGTCCCAACTAAAGGCGCAGGTTCGGATCAATCATCAGGGACGGGCAGACTTGGAGACCCGTCACACCGTGGGCTTCGTCCTTGACCCGATAAGAATGGCGTGGCGCGGGCGACCTGCGTCTGATGCTTAGGCACGTATGCTCAGTTTGTCGGCAGCAGAGATCCTGCCCAATTAATAGGCATCGAGTCTTGCGGCCGGTTGTCGGCCCCGTTCACCTGGGTGACGCGAATCTCCGGAAAGACGCGCTTTCCTGCGCGGGGTTCTTTGCTTCCTGCGTTGAAAAAGCCCGGAATTCTCCGAAGTTCGCCGTGTGCTCGCCATGAATCACGCGTCCAGGCCATCGTGGCGTGGCCGCCAGTTTCGCCAGCGGCAGCGTTTAGACCGGTTTTGCCGTTCGCCACGGTTGCGAGGGACTTCGTGGTCATTTCGATTTTTTCGCCTGGCCGGGCTGTACTCTTTGCGATTACGTCGTCACAATGAGCACACAAGCGAGTCTGCCGGAGAGCTGCCCCCGGAGATTTCTCACGCTCAGGGTCGGCGCATTCGGCGTCACAAACAAGAACGGCCCAGAAAAGGAGTGAAGCCATGCTTGTCTTGTCGAGAAAACCCGGTGAGCGGATTCTGATTGGGAGTGACGTCAAGATTACGGTGATCCGCATCGGCCCGAACAGCGTGCGGATTGGGATCGACGCCCCCGGTCATCTGAACATCGTCCGCGAAGAGCTCTGCCTCAACGACAATCAAGCAGCCCTGGCCGGGCCGGCTGAGAACGAGCAGGGAGGCGGGCCAAGCCTGCCGCGCTGAATCGGGAAGCATGGGCTTCCAAGCCCGTCCGAAATCATACGCACGGGCTTGGAAGCCCATGCTGCGGATTTCATTGCCCGCGGGTTCTGTTCGTCGCTATCATATCAATGTCGAGCTGCGCGATCTGTGTGCGCCGATCATTGCGGACGCGGGATTCCAAGGAGAACCGACGATGCTGGAACTGCATGGCCCCGGGAGGGTGCATACCTGCGACGGATTGAGCCGCCGCGATTTTCTCCAGGTCGGCTCGCTGGGAGCGGTGGGACTTGGAATGGCCGAGTGGGCGGCGCTCGAAGCCGCCGGAGCGGTTGACAGCAGCAAAGACGTCAACGGCATCATGATTTTCAACCTGGGGGCTCCCAGCCAGCTCGACACATGGGACATGAAGCCGAATGCCCCGGCGGAGATCCGCGGACCGTTCCAGGCGATCGAAACGAAGGCGTCGGGAATCACAATTTCGGAGCTGTTCCCGGGGATGGCGCGGCACGGGGAGAAGATTTCTTACGTGCGCAGCGTGTATCACACCGCCGCCGCCGTGCACGACACGGGACATCAGATGATGCAAACGGGGCGGCTGTTCAGCGGCGGTCTCGAAAGCCCGCACGTGGGGTGCGTGCTGGGGTATCTCAAGGGACGCAAGACCGACCTGCCGCCGCATGTCGTTCTCCCGGAAAAGATGGGTCCGACCGGGGGCAACCTGCCGCACGGCCAGGAAGCCGGATTCCTGGGAAAGCAGCACGACCCATTCGTGCTGAACGCGGATCCGTCGGCAAAGGATTTTCGGGTCCCTGACCTCTTGCCGCCCACCGATCTTCCCGCCGTCCGGACCGACCGCCGACGAAAGCTCCGCGAGCTGGTCGACACGGCCGTCAAGGAATTCGAAGCCTCGCCGCAGGCGAAACTCATGGACGCCAGTTTCGAACAGGCGTACCGGCTGATGACCTCGGCCACCGCCCGCGAAGCCTTCGCGCTCGAACAGGAGCCTGATGCGTTGCGGGACAAATATGGACGCAACCGGTTCGGGCAATGTCTGCTTCTGGCGCGGCGGCTGATTGAACGCGGGGTCCGGTTCGTCACCGTGAACACGTTCTTGACCGTGTTCAACGAAATCACCTGGGACATCCATGGCTCTGTGCCGTTCACGTCGATCGAAGGGATGAAGAAAACCGTGGCCCCGCTGTTCGATCAGGGGGTGGCGGCGCTGCTCGACGACCTGAGCGAGCGGGGGATGCTCGAGAACACGGTAATTCCCGTGCTGGGTGAATTCGGCCGCACTCCGAAGGTTAATCCGGCGGGGGGCCGCGACCATTGGCCGCAGGTGTGGTCGGTGTGGTTTGCGGGGGGCGGGATCAAGGGCGGCCGCGTCGTGGGAACGAGCGACGAAATCGGCGGATACCCGGCCGACCGCCCCGTGACCACTTCCGAAATCGTCGCCACGATCTATCGCGCCCTGGGGATCGACCTGGAGCATCATCTTCCCGGCCCGCAGCAACGTCCCGTCCCCGTCGTCGATTTCGGGGTCCGCGAAATCCGCGAGTTGTTTTAGGATGGGGCGCGGCGGAGAGCGTCGCCTCAGACGACAATTCGTTGAACGCCGCTCCGAAGGAGCGTCTGCCAGCCCCCGAGGGGCAAAGGAGCAGCACCATCGACACACGACATTTAAGCAAGAGCTTGTCTCGCTGCTCAAGAAAAACGATATCGAAAGCGATGAACGCTTTCTCTGGGATTGACTCCCGATGCCGCCCCTCCGGGGCTTCTGTGCCGGGTTGGCGTCGGTCCAGTGGCTTGCTCCGCTGGCTAGATTGTGCCGCCGCTCCGCGGCTCGGCCCGATTGCCATTCTCGCCCTTAACATTTTTCTCGTCGGTGCTGCGACCGCCGCCGAACCGGGTGCGGAACTAAAAATCCTCCCGCCGCAGCCGGTCCTTACCGGGCCGCACGCGACGCAGCAGCTTGTGGTCGAGGGAGTTCGTGGCGGCCAATTCGTCGGCGACGTGACGGCGAAAGCCAAGTTCGTCTCGACCAATCCACAGATGGCAGATGTCAGTGCTACGGGCGTCGTGACGCCGCTAGCCGACGGAACCGCGACCATCAGGGCCGAAGTCGACGGCCGCACTGTCGAAACCCGGGTCGAGATCAAATCAGCGAAAACCCCCGAACCACGGAGTTTCCGTCACGACGTGCAGACGGTGCTCACGAAATCGGGATGCAACATGGGGGCCTGCCACGGGGCGCAGGCGGGGAAGAAGGGGTTCAAGCTGGCCCTCCGCGGGTACGACCATTTGATGGATTACAACACGCTCACCCGGCAGTCGAAAGGCCGCCGGGTGAGCCTGGCTGATCCGGCCCGCAGCCTGATTCTGCTCAAGGCGGCCGGCGCGATTCCGCACGGCGGGGGCACCCGTTTCGACGACGACAGCCTCGAATACCGGATCGTTTCCGAATGGATCGCCGAAGGGGCCCCGCCGCCGCGCACCGTTGACCCGCTGGTGACCGGCCTCGAAATCTTTCCGAAGCAGGTGACTCTGGAGGCCGGGAAAACGCAGCAGATTCTGGTGCGGGCCGCGTACAGCGACGGCCGCCAGCGCGACGTGACCCGCTGGGCCAAGTACACGAGCACCGAAGCCGGCGTGGCGGCGATCGATGATTTCGGAAAAGTGACCGTGACCGGCCGGGGAGAAACGGCGATCACCGTATGGTTTGCCAGTCACGTGGCCGTGGCGACGGTCAGCGTCCCCTACGAGAAGCAGGTTCCGGCGGAGGTGTTTGCCAACAGCCCCAGGGCCAATTTCATCGACGAGATCGTGCTCGACAAGCTGAGAAGGCTCGACATTCCGCCATCGGGAACGGCCAGCGACAGTGAATTCCTGCGCCGTGCCTGTCTCGACACGCTGGGGGTGTTGCCGACTGCGGACGAGGCGAAAGAGTTTCTCGCCGACGCGTCTCCCGGCAAGCGGGCCCGCCTGATCGACCGGCTGCTCGAACGTCCCGAGTACGTCGATTACTGGAGTTACAAATGGTCGGACCTTTTGCTTGTGAGCACCAAGAAGCTCAAAGGTCCGGCGGTGTGGGCCTTCTCGAACTGGGTTCGCCGGGCGGTCGAGACGAACAAGCCCTGGGACGAGTTCGCCCGCGAGGTCGTCACGGCCTCCGGGAGCACGATCGAGAACGGAGCCGCGAACTATTTCGTCCTGCACAAGGACGCCAAACTCCTCAACGAGGCGACGACCCTCACCTTTCTCGGCCTGTCGATCGGTTGCGCCCAGTGCCACGATCATCCGCTCGAACGCTGGACTCTCGATGACTATTACGGCATGGCCAACCTCTTTGCCCGCGTCCGCAGCAAGGATGGGACCATCGACGGCGAGTCGATCGTCTTTCCCGTCAGCAGCGGCGACATCAAGCATCCCACCCGGATCGGCACCCCCGTTCCCCGTCCGCTCGACGGCGAGCCGCTTGATCCCAACGACCCCCGCGACCGCCGCCAGCATCTCGCGAAATGGCTGACAGCGGCGGACAATCCGTATTTCGCCAAGGCCCTCGTCAATCGGGTGTGGGCGAACTATCTGGGACGGGGACTGGTGGAAATGGTGGACGATCTGCGGGCCACGAATCCGCCGTCGAATGACGTCCTGCTGGCAGCTCTGGCCGATGATTTCGTCAAACACAAGTACGACGTCAAGCACCTGATCCGGACGATCATGAATTCGGCGGCGTACCAGCGCTCGCCGCAGGCGACCCCCGAAAACTCGGCCGACGACCGCTTTTACTCGCATTTCCTCGTGCAGCGGATGTCGGCGGAGGTGATGCTCGACGCCCTGGCGCAGGTGACAGGCGTGCCGACCGACTTTCCGGATTATCCGAAGGGCCTGCGGGCCCTGCAGCTTCCCGACAACAACGTCGTCTCGTACTTTTTAAGCGCCTTCGGACGTCCGGCCCGCGAGTTCACCTGCGAGTGCGAGCGGAGCGCCGAGCCGAACATCACGCAGACGCTGCACCTGGCCAACGGCAGGACGCTGAACGAAAAACTGAAGTCCGCCGACAACGTCATCAAACGCTGGATCGACGAAAAACTCACTGACGCCGGCGTCGTCGATCGCATTTATCTGAGCGCCCTGTCGCGCTATCCGTCATCCGGCGAGAAAGAAAGGCTCGTTGCGGCCCTCGCCGAAGCCGTTGCCGCGGGGTCCGACGAGACGGCGCAACAATTGGCCCGCCGCGAAGCGTTGGAAGACATCTTGTGGGCCGTGCTGACGAGCAAGGAATTCTTGTTCGTCCATTAAAAGAGACTCATGAATCGAATTCTCCTTGCAACAGCGATAATCCTTTGCGGCGCTGCATCAGGCGTTGCGCGGGCCGATGACGGCACTGCGCCGACGTATGAGAAGCAAATCGGGCCGTTCTTCAAAACCTATTGCCTCGGCTGTCACGATGGCGGCGATGACAGCAAGGGGGGCCTCAGCGTGGTCTCGTTCAAGAGCCTCATGGAAGGGGGCGACAGTGGCGAGGTGATCGTCCCCGGCAAGAGCGCCGAGAGCCGGCTCGTGAGGATGCTCCTGGGGACCGCCAAACCGAAGATGCCCCCCAAGGACTCGAAGCAGCCCAGGCCCGAAGAAATCGAAATGGTCAAGCGCTGGGTCGATCTGGGGGCCAAAGGGCCGGTGTCATCGACACCGCAATCGGCCGCCGAGCTGAATGTTCGGCATATTGAGCCCAGGACCTCCGTCGCGGCGGCCATTTCGAGCGTTGCCTTCAGCCCGGACGGCCGCTGGCTGGCGGCGGCCCGGCACCGCGAAGTTCTCCTGATTGATGCCGGCACCGGCCGCGTCGAGCAGACGCTGGGGGGGGCCGAGAACGCCATCAATGCAGTGGCGTTCAGCCCCGACAGCCGGCGCGTCGCGGCGGC
>JBLMWR010001044.1:0-2851 GCA_050257335.1 Deltaproteobacteria bacterium
GGCGCCGAAATGGCCACTTTCAGCCGGCCCGTGCTCATGCTGCGGAACGGGGCCGAAATGTGCGGCTCGTGCAGGGGTGGCACGTCGGTGCGGCCCTGCCATTCCCGGCGGTCTTCTCCCTGACCGTGAAAATAATCGCGCCAGCCGAAATTGCGGTCGAGCGTCTTCGGGCCGTCCGGTTTGCGCCACCGCTGGAAACCCCGGGCGTCGGTCAGGAACCAGCTATCGTCGACATCGACGTTTTGCTCGCGGCGGATCTGATCGATTTCGTCTTTGCTTTTCGCCAGCCATTCCCCAAGCGCGCGGCGTTCGACGGAATCGGCCGGCGCCGCGACCCCTTTCATTAAACCCAGCAGTTCGGGGTCGTCGGCGATCTGCCCCAGGGTTCGCGTGCGCTGGACCAGGTCGTCGTTGAGCGAGTACGCCAGGATCTTGGCGGCGACCGCGTCACTTTCGAGGGCCCGGGTGGCGATTGTCCTCTCCGAGGTCTGCACCGCGCTCGACACCGCCGTGAACGCCAGCGGTATCAGCGCCATGATGAGGAGCCCCGGCAGAACGATCCCCAGGGCGATCGTCGGCCGCAGCGACCGGTACCGGGCCCGCGCTTCGAGCGCCTCGGCGAGTGCCGCCGCGTTGCCGAACCGCTCGGCCGGGTCGCGGGCCAGGCAGCGATCGATGATATCGGCCAGGCGAAAATCGACGCTGCGCAGTTGGCGATGCCTGTTCGGGCGCGGGCCGGCCTCCACCACCTGCCGATATGCCGCCAGCTTGTCCTCCAGCGACCCGGCGGCGTTGATCCGCCGCTCGTTTTCCGGCGTGCGAAACGGCGGCTCGCCGCACAGCATGTGGTACAGCATCGCCCCCAGGGCATAGACGTCCCAGCGGGGGTCGGCGACGGCGTTGAGGTCGGCCTGCTCCGGAGCCATGTAGAACAGCGTTCCCAGGGCGGCGCTCTGTTCGTGCGACAGCCGCGCCTGTCCGAAATCGGCCAGCCGCGGAACAAAATCGCCGTCCAGCAGGACGTTTGCCGGTTTCACGTCGCAATGCAGGATCCCGTGCTGATGGGCGTGCACCAGCGCGTTCGTCACCGCGGCGGCGATGCGGACGGCTTCATTCACCGGCAGCGGCCCCTGTTCGAGCAGCCGCGACAGCGAGCCGTTCTGCAGATACTCCATCACGTAGTACGGCGGATCGGCGTCCCACCCCACCTGCATCAGACCGATGACGTCGCGCGACGTGTACAGCTCCGCCAGCTTTTCGACTTCGCGGTTGAGGAGCGACCAGTCGAGTCCGCGGCGGTGGCTGTAGAACTTGATCGCCACCTGCTTGCCGGTGTTCCGCTCGGAGGCCAGCCACACCGACCCGTAGGCCCCGCTCCCCAGACAGTGCTCGATCTGAAAGCCGGGGACCTCCGCCGGCGGAACCTGCCTCGGCTGGCTCAGCGCTTTCGCCCGCGCCAGGCCTTCGTCGTCGAGGCGCAACGTCTCCGGGGCCGGTGATTCCACCGATATCTCCACGGCACCCTGCGGCTGCGTCATGGACGCATCATATCAGGCCATCCCCGGCGGATGTAGCGCGCCGCGCCTTGGCGCCGTCGACGACCTCTCCCCCCTCTGCAAGGGGACCCAGGGGGGCGCGCGCGACTTGGTCTGCCGAGCACACCATCGCGCCCGCCCGCAACGTTCACGGCGTCACTCCACAATCGTGGCCGTCTTACGCAGTCGAGCTTCGGGAAATTCTTCTTCAGGTACGACGCATTCCCTCTTCCTGAATGCGCCCCTGGTCCGGGCCGCGGCCTTGCGGCGCCCCTTCGCGCGTGACTTCGATCGCAAGGTCCCCTTTCGTGGTCGAGAACTTCGCCCGGAACGTTTCCGGCGCTTCGTCGCTCGCCAGGGTCGGATCGAGCAGCGCCGGGTTCGAATCGCCCTCCGGCGGCGAACCCTACTTCGGCCATGCCTGGCAGTTCACTCGCCTGGCCCTGCACGCCTGCGAGCGGGCGTTCGCCCATGGGGTTTACATCCCGCCCTCGGCCGTTTGCGCCGGCGACCGATATGGCCTGTCGCACGCCGTGCGGTACCAGGACGCCCTGGGGGACGAACCCGACCGCCTGGTCAAGCTGACGTTCCGTGAAATCCACCGCACCACGCCCCCGCCGGCCTTCATCGACCTGTGGCTGTCCGACCTGAACCTGCACACTTCCACGTCTCGAAAGGAGCTTTCATGAGCCTGCAGAAGCAGGTCGATGCCGCCGACCGCGAACTGGAAGAGGCCCGGAAACGGCATGCCCAGGTCACGGCGCCGCTGCATGCCCAGTTGCAGGAGATCAGGACCGCGGCCCAGGAGATCTTCTCGATCCGGCAGAAGCTCGAGCAGACATGCGACAACCCCCTGGTCCGCGAGCCGCTGACCGCCACGCGAAGCCGGCTGGGGCAGATCTCGAAGCGGCAGTACGATCTGCGCAAGAAGATGAACGAATGCGATGCCTGGGCCAAGTCGGACCGGGAGGAACTGGCGAGCGGCCCGACCCCCATGCGGACCGAGCAGTTGACCGAGCGGGCGAAGATCAACGAGACCGTCGTGGCCAAGTGCCAGGCCGAGCTGGCCGAGCTCGAACAGGAACTGGCCCTGCTGAACCAGCGGGAAGAGCTGCTCCGGCAGCAGGCGCTCGTGCCGTAGGCGGCCCTTCGTTCTCGCTGGCAATTCAACGGACTGCCGCCATGCGCATCGGCAAACTGATCAAGAAGTTCTTCAAATACTGCTCTCGGCATCGGTCCCCGGCCACTTTGGCGTTCTACCGGGCGCGTTTGAAGAGATTTCGCGAGGCGTACCATGACCGTGACCTGGCTTCGCT
>JBLMWR010001045.1:0-3209 GCA_050257335.1 Deltaproteobacteria bacterium
AACACGGCTGAACCACGCCGGCACGTACAATATCTTTGTGACCCTCGGTTGGCCAGTCTCCGAGTGCCACGTTTCGGAGAAACGCGACTAAATCAACGGCCCCCTTGCTAAGGGGGGGAGACGTCGATTCGACCTTGTCGACCCATTCGACTCTTCGACCTCTTTGCCGCTTTCGACCACAGCCGCGGGGAGGACCAATTTTCTTCGAATCGGTGCCCCGTCCCCCGCTCGCCAGGCATTCGCGCGAATTCCGCATTCGCCCGCCGCCGCCTATAATGGCTGCATGAGCATTTCGACGGCTTTGATTTCGCAATTTGAAGAAGAGCTTCGGGAGCGCATCAGCGGTGAGATTCGCTTTGACGAGATGACGCGCGGGCTCTACAGCACCGACGCCAGCATCTATCAGATTCCACCGGTGGGAGTGGTGCTCCCCCGATCGAAGGCCGACGTGCAGGCCGCCGTGGAAGTCGCCGCCCGGCACCGCGTCCCCATTCTGCCGCGCGGGAGCGGCACCAGCCTCTCGGGGCAGACGGTCGCCGCCGCTCTGGTCATCGACTTCAGTAAATTCATGAACCGGATCCTGGATTTCGACCCCGACAGGCGGCTGGTGCGCGTCCAGCCGGGGGTGGTCCTCGACCAGTTGAACGCGGCCCTGGCTCCGCTGAGGCTGCAGTTCGGGCCGGACGTCGCAACCAGCAGCCGCGCGAACCTCGGCGGCATGATCGGGAACAACTCGGCCGGCTCGCGGTCGGTGCGGCAGGGAAAAGTGATCGATCACGTCCGCGAGCTGACGGTGCTGCTGGCGGACGGCAGCGAAATCGTCTGCGGGCCGTGCAGCGAGCAGGTTCTGCAAAAGAAAAAATCTCAGCCGGGCCGCGAGGGAGAGATCTACCGCCGCTTTCCAGAAATCGTCGCCGAGAACCGCCGCGAAATCCTCGCCCGTTACCCGCGGATCCTGCGGCGCGTGAGCGGCTACAACCTCGACGCCTTCGTCCCCGAGATTTACGAGCAGTCGCCGATCGCACCGGTCGCGGCCCAGCTCGACCGCGAATGGCCCGACCGGCGGTCGTTCAACCTGGCCCGGCTCATCGTCGGGGCCGAAGGAACGCTGGGGACGGTCACCGAGGCGCTGCTGCACGTCGTTCCGTTGCCGAAGGAACGCGGCGTCGTGTGCCTGCAGTTCCGGACGATCGACGCGGCACTCGAAGCGGTGACGAAGATCCTCGCCTGCCAGCCGTCGGCGGTCGAGCTGCTCGACCGCAATATCGTCGAGCTGTCGCGGACGAACCTCAAATACAGAAACTCGCTGGCCTTCGTCGAAGGGGCCCCCGAAGCGCTGCTCATCGTCGAATTCTCGGCCGACGATGCAGTGCAGGTCGCCGACGGCATGCAATTACTCGAACAGAAACTGCGGGGACAGGCGGGGCTCGAAAAGTTTCTGCCGGCCCGCGACGCACACGAACGCGACCAGATCTGGAACTGCCGCAAGGCCGGGGCCCCGCTGCTCCTGAGCATCCCCGGCGCCCGCAAGCCCATCGCCTTCGTCGAAGACACCGCCGTCGATCCCGCGAAGCTCCCTGAATTCACCCGCCGGTTTCGCAAGATCCTCGACCGGCACGGCATCACCGGGGCCTACTACGGTCACGCCTCGGTCGGCTGCCTGCACATCCGCCCGATGATCGACACCAAGGTCGCCGGCGATCTGCGGATCCTCAAAGCGGTTTCGGACGAGGTCGCCGCGCTCGTCCAGGAATTCGGCGGCGCGATGACGGGCGAGCATGGCGACGGGCTGGCCCGCAGCTACCACAACCTCAAGCTCTTCGGACCGAAGCTCTTCGCGGCGTTCGGCGAGGTGAAGCGGCTCTTCGATCCCGGGCGGCTGATGAACCCCGGCAAAGTCACCGAGACTCCCTCGCCCATCGAGAATCTCCGGTACGGGACCAGCTACCCCGGCGCGCTCGTACCCACTTTTCAGGACTTCAGCCGCGAAGAACGATTCGCCGGCGCTCCCGGACAGGGCTTTCTCGCCGCGGCCGAAATGTGCAACGGGTCGGGCGTGTGCCGCAAGACAGCCACGGGGACGATGTGCCCCTCGTTCATGGCGACGCACGACGAGGAGCACTCGACGCGCGGGCGGTCGAACGCCCTGCGCCTGGCGCTGACGGGACAGTTGCCGTCCGGCAGCCTTACTTCGCAACGGATGTGGGAGGTGATGGACCTGTGCCTGATGTGCAAGGGGTGCAAAGCCGAATGTCCCTCGAACGTCGACGTCGCCAAGCTCAAGGTCGAGTTCCTTGGCCATTACTACGCGCAGCATCGCCCCGCACCGGGGACCGTGCTCATGGCGCACGTCGCGTGGCTGAACCGCATCGGTTCGGCGCTGGCGCCCCTCTCGAACGTGCTGGCGAATCTCCCCGGCGCGGCGCGGCTTGGCGAGTGGCTGGCCGGGATCGACCATCGCCGGTCTCTCCCCCGCTTCGTCCGGCACAATTTCCAGAAGTGGTTCGACGCACACGAGCCGCATCCGGGGGCCAGTCGTGCCGGTCGCGTCGTCCTGCTCGACGATTGTCTGACGTCGTACTGCGAACCCGAGATTAACCAGGCGGCGGTGCAGATTCTCGAGCGCGCTGGCTATTCGGTCGAGCGGGCGGGTCTGTGGTGCTGCGGCAGGCCGTTCATTTCCAAAGGGCTCATTGAGAAAGGGAAGTCGCTGGCCCGGCGGAACGTGGGGCGGCTCGTCGAATTCGTCGATCAGGGATTGCCGATTCTGGGGACCGAGCCGAGCTGCCTTTTGACTCTCGTCGATGAGTACCCCGACCTGTTTCCCTCCGCAGCGGCGGCGCGGGTGAAGGAGAACGCATTTCTGCTGGACGGCTGGCTGGCGGACCAGATCGCGGCCGGCAAAGCGCACCTGGAATTCGAACGCCTCGAATCGACGGCGCTGGTTCACGGCCATTGCCAGCAGAAGGCGCTGGTGGGCACGTCGGGAACGAAGCGCGCTCTGGGGCTCGTTCCCGGACTGACGGTTCGAGAGGTCGATTCCGGCTGCTGCGGCATGGCCGGTTCGTTCGGATACGAGCACTACGACATCAGCCAGACGATCGGCAACCGGGTTTTGTTTCCCGCCGTTCGCGAGCACGAGGGGGGAATCATCACCGCCCCGGGCTTCTCCTGCCGGCACCAGATCGCGGACGGCACCCGCCGCAAAG
>JBLMWR010001046.1:0-2987 GCA_050257335.1 Deltaproteobacteria bacterium
GGCGGGACTCCGACAACGACTATTTCTTCTTTGCGTTCCCCGCGGGCTTGCCCTCCGCCGCCGGCTCGGTCGACGACGTGACCACCACGGCGTGCTCGAAGTATTTCTTCACCACCGCCACTACGTCATCGATTTTCACTTTGCCGATCCGGTCGGGGTATGACTTGTCGTAGTCGTACCCCAGGCCATACAGCTCGTCGATCGACGCCTGAAAGGCCCGCTCGGCAGGGGTCGTGTTCTTCATGGCGTGCGAAACGATCAGCTTCTCCTTCGCCTTCTCGAACTCGTCGGCAGGAATTCCTTCGAGGCGGATTCTGTCGACCCCCGCGCGAATCCGCCCCACGACCTGGGCGACGCTTTCGGGCCGGGTCTGCGCCAGAAAGACGAAATAACCGGGGGCGAAACCGGTCATCTGCATGCCGAACACGTAATACACCAGTTGTTCGCCGCGCAGCTCTTCGTGCAGCCGTCCGCCCGCCGCGCCGCCGCCCGTGAGCAGGGCATCGAGCACGTCCAGTGCGGCGCGGGTTTTCTCCTCGGCAACGCTGACCGCGGGATAGGCGATCAGCACCATCGCCGTGTTCTGCTTCTGGTTCTGCAGGTGCCGGACGAGGTCGGATGAGAGCGGGGTTTGCGCCGCCGGGAAGTCGGGCCATTTGAACCCTTCGGCTTTGGGGACCTTGCCGAACATCTCTTCGATCCGTTTGAGCATCGCCTGGGGATCGATGTCGCCGAACACCGAGAGAACCATGTTGTTGGGAACAAAATACTTCTTGTGGAATTTCCTGCAATCGGCGGGGCTGAGTTTCTCCACAGTCGCGGCGAGGCCGAGAGACGTGCGGCTGTAGGGCGAGGCCGGGGGCAACTGCTTTGCCCAGAAGTCCATGATCTCGGCCCGGGGCTCGGCCTTGCGGGCCGCGATGCGTCCCAGGCGAATCTCCCGGACGTTGGCGAATTCATCCTCCGGGAATGTCGGCTCGAAGAGCACCTGAGCGACATAATCGAGGCTTTGGACGGCATCCTCTTTCAGCACGGCCGTCTGCAGGAAGCACGTGTTTGTGGCGCTGCTGAGCCCGAGCGCCCCGCCGATCGAATCGAAGTACTCTGCGATCTGCCCGGCGGAGAATTTCTTCGTTCCCTTTTCGAGCATTTCCGTGGTGAGCGACGCCAGTCCCGCGGTTTCGGCGGTGTCTGCGACGACCCCCCCCTTGACGTAAGCCTGGATCGTCACCAGGGGAAGGGTGCTCTGGCGCTTCAGCAGCACGGTGAGGCCGCTGGCGAGCTGCTTTTTGAGGATCGGCGTTTCCGCATCTTTTTCCGCGCTGGCTGCGGCCCGGGCCTTTCCGCTTCCCAACGGGTCGATCGTAACGGTATTCAGATGCTGCGCCAGAAAGTACTTGCGGGCGACTTCCAGGATCTGATCGGCCGTCACCTTCTGAATCCCCTCGACGTAACTCGCGTCGAACAGCGGGTCACCGGTGGAGCGGTAACTCTCACTGAGCATCTCGGCCTGATTCTCGACCGTCTGCTGCTGGAAGACGTGCTCGGCAGCTTTCTGCCGTTTGGCTTTGGCCAGTTCGTCGGCGCTCACCGGTTCCGTCTTGAGCCGCTCGATCTCCTCGAAAACGATCTTCCGCACCGCCTCGATGTTTTTGGGGGCGCATTTTGCCTCGACCTCGAACCAGCCCTTCACGAAACCGGGGGTGTTCGAAGCGCTGGCGACCGACAGGGCCAGGGGTTGTTCGATCTGCAGCCGCCTGACCAGCCGCGACGATTCACCGTGGCTCAGAATGAAACTGGCCACGTCGAGGGGATAAAGGTCGGGATCCTGAAGCGCGACGGTGGGCCAGGCGGCGGCAAAATCCGTCGTGGGGCCTTCCATCTCGAGGCGCGCCGAACGGGGTGAGGCCTGCTCGGGCTCGGCCTCCATGGCCTCGAAGCGCTCGGTCGTCCGCTGGAAATTTTTGAACATCGCGAGCACGGTATCGAGCACGTCGTCGGTATTCACGTCCCCCACGACGACGAACGTCATGTTCTGCGGTACATAACGATTCTTGTAAAACGCGATGACGTCGTCCCGTTTCACCTGTTGCACCACCGCCAAGTACCCGACCGTGGGGTGCCGCACCGGGTGTTCGGTGTAAATGAGCTGCTTCATGGCGTTGTACAAAACGTGCTTGCGGTCGGCTTCTCCCATTTCCAGCTCGCGCTGGACGACCCCCCATTCGCGCTGGTATTCGTTTTCGGGGATGGTCGAATTCTGCATGTTGTCGGCGATCAACTCGACGGCCACGCTGACCCCCGAGGCCGGGCAGTCGATCAGGAAGCACGTCACCGAGTCCGAGGTGTAGGCGTTGGTGTGTCCCCCCAGCGAATCGAGAATCTCCCGGATCTGATCGTATGTCCGCCGCGTGGTCGAGCCGCCGGCGACCAGATGTTCGAGCATGTGGCTGAGGCCGGCTCCCAGGTATTTCCCCTCGTAGGCGCTCCCCGTGTTGTGAACGTAGCAGCGCACCGTGGCGACGGGGGCCGAATGGTTCTCCTGGACGAGCACCGACATGCCGTTGGTGATCCGCGCCAGAGTCACCCCTTTGCCCAGAGACTGTTTCGAAGAATAAACGACTTCCGCCTTGGCCACGGGCCGGGAGTTGGCGGCTGCCGCCGATTTGAAATCCGTCCGCTGGGCGCGGGCCGTTCCCGCGACGCACAGGGCCATTAGTCCGCTGCAAAACGCAGTCCGTGGAGACATGGCAAATCCTCGTGGGAAGTTTGTCGGTTTGTGATGAAATGACAGAAAGGGAACCGCGGATGACGGGGATACACGCGGATGAAATACAGATAGGGTGGACTGGCCTCCCGGCGCGCCGGGACCCGTATCCGGGCCATCCACGGTTAAATTCGTTTTGATACGGGCCGCAGACCGAGCTCCCTCATCCGTGTCCTGTCCCGGATCGCGTGGCGACCGGGATGGCATCGTCTATTTTTTC
>JBLMWR010001047.1:0-3981 GCA_050257335.1 Deltaproteobacteria bacterium
AGAACCGCGACGTGCGCACCGCCCCGGAGCTGTTCACGTTCGGCCTGCTGGAGCGATTCGACATCCGCACCCTTGCCGCTCTCGTGGCCCCGCGACCGGTGACGTTTATCTCCGCCAGCGAGCGCGTGAAGCAGGAGATGGCCGGACTCCAGGAATTCTACAAACTTCTGGGCCGCGACCACGACCCGGCGCCGTAACCATCGAACGACTCAATCGCGAAGTTCCAGAACGGGAATCGCCGCAGCCGCCAGAACCTCTCCGACGATGACGGCACTCGAGACGCCGTTTCGGCGCAATTGTTCCAGGAAGTCCGAGGCGCGGGCTGCCGGCACGCCGAGCAGAAGGCCGCCGGACGTCTGCGGGTCGAAGAGGGCGTGATATTCCGGCCGTGATTTCAGCTCAGGCCGATCGGCCCGGCAGCGCGATTCGCTCGCGCGGTTGGCCGGGTCGAGGCTGCTGCGGACGCCGGCGGCGTTCAATTCGGCAAAGCCCGCCAGCAGGGGAATCGAACCCAGAGTCAATCGGGCCGAGACCCGGCTGGCATCGAGCATCTCGAGCAGATGCCCCGCCAGCCCGAAACCGGTGACGTCGGTCACGGCGCGCACGTCGAAGGCTCTTGCCACCAGGGCGGGCCCGGCGTTGCTGTGCAGCATTTGAGCCAGCAGGGCGTCCATCCAGCGGGCCTGACACTGGCTCAGGCGATGGGCCGCCAGCAGCGTGGCGCTGCCGAGCGGCTTGGTGAGAATCAATTTATCACCCGGCTGCAAGTTCGCTTTGGTGAAAGGGGCGTGGTCGCCGAGCTTGCCGGCGACGGTGTATCCGATCGTCAGCTCCGGCCCCTCGGTGGTGTGTCCTCCCCAAAGCGTCGCACCCGCCGCCGTCAGTTCGCGCAGGCCCCCGGCCAGTAATTGATAGAGAAGCTCTGTCTGCTGCGTCGGCGAACCTTCGGGAAGCGTCACGATCGCCATTGCACCCAGCGGCTCGGAACCCATGGCCCACAGATCGCTCAGCGCGTTGAGCGCCGCGATCCGCCCCACCAGATACGGATCGTCGAGAAACGCCGGGAAGAAGTCGACCGACAGGACATCGACCGGTGCGGCATGGCGATCGAGGACGGCCGCGTCGTCGGGAGTCGCGAGCCCAAGGGACGTCCGGCGGTCGTGGGGCAGGTTCAGTCGCTGGAGAGCGGCGGAAAGAATATTCGCGCCGATTTTTCCACCACAACCGCCGCACCGCATGGACGAGGGACTCGTGTCTTCGCGCGATGCATCCTTCCGGGGGGACCACCGTGCCGGTGGGTGCCCGCCCCCGGCCCGCCGGGCCATTTCTTGCCGCGGGGTGTAGTCCTGATACATTCGCATGAACTTGCGGTCGATGTGGTCTTTCCACTTCCACGCCCAGCGGCCGTGTCCCGAGAGGCCTTTGTATTCGGCGATCGCCCGGCCGTCGCCGGTCGACAGCAGCGACAGGAAGCCGCGCTGCGGTTCATACGGAATAAGCTCGCGGTTCCCGAAAATGCGCTGCAGATTCTCCCACAGGATGGGCCCTTCGCGGACGGCGTAGACTCCCGCCTTCGGGAGCCTCTCGCCGACGAGGCTGGCGCTGTCGCCGACGGCGAAGACCGGAAAGCCGGCCGTCGTCTGCAGCGAGGGGCGGATGGCGAGAAATCCGTCGTCGGTTTTCGGGAGGCGGAAGTTCGCGAGGACCGGCGGGGGGGCGGCGGCGGTGGCCCAGATGATGATGTCGCCTGCCAGCGGAGTGCCGTCGTCGAGCACGACCGCCGTCGAATCATTTCCGTGAATTCGCGTCACGCGCCGACCCACATGGAGCGGGATCCCGCGGCGCGCGAATTCCCGCCGCGCGCGGTTCACCGTGCCGCGGGAGTAACCGGCGAGAATCTCGGGATTACCGTCGACGAGCGACACCTGAGCGTCGATCCCGCGCCCCCGCATCCAGGCCTCCAGCCCAAAGGCGACTTCCGTCCCCCCGGCACCCGCCCCCACGACGACGATGCGCATTTTCTCCCCCTTCGCAAGGGGGGGGCAGGGGGGGGCGCTCGGGGCGGGAATGGAGCATTGAGAATTGGAAACTGAATATTGCAAATTGCCGGGCGCGGTTTCCTGCTCGTATCCCGCACGCCCCGGTTCGTTCGCCCTTCCCAGAACTTCCGCCAGCCGCTTCTCGAATCGGGTTCTGAAAGTGGCCATCGGTTTGATGGAAAGAACGGCGGGGTTCCCCGCCCACAGCTCGCGCTGCCCGGGGACCGAGCCAATGCCGATCGAGGCCACGTCGTACCGCAACGGGGGCCGGTCGGCAAACAGCACCCGCCGGATTTCCGGGTCGAAGCCGACGACTTCATCCACGAGCAGCCGCGCCCCGCAGCTTTCAGCGAGGCGGTACAGGTCGATCTCCATCTCGTCGGGACGGTAGAGCCCGGCGAGCGTCCCGGGGAGCATCCCGCTGTAAGTCGCCCGACCGAACGGAGAAACGACCGAAAGCCGCACGTCGGGAATCGGCTGCATCCGCCACATGCGGACCACGTGCAGATTCGTATGGCCGGCGCCGATTAGAACGAGGTCGCGGGAGGGGAGGCTGGAGTTCATTGCGCGGCTGCCGGCTCAGATGTCTGCAATCATGGGCTGTTGCAATGCCGCCACAATCCGCTCATCATCGCCGGGCAGGACGCTCCGCAGATCGAGCAGAAGCTCGTCGTCCTGAATCCGCCCGAAGACGCGTGGCGAACCCACCCGCAATCGGCGTGCGAGCCCTTCAACCGGCAGTTCCCGGTGACCGAGCCGCAGGACGGCGGTCGGCAATGCCGCACCGGGCAGCGAACCCCCTCCCACCGGCGCCGCATCGCGTGCAATTTCAATTTGCAATTTAGAATTTGCGATTTCTGCTTTGCAATTGTCGGGCAAAGCGAGCCCCCCGTCCCCCCACTTACCAGGGGAGGGAATGAACATTGCGTCGTGAATGCGAAGTGCGCGGGCGAGAAGATCGTTCTGCGACGCGGCCAGAAGGGCCAGCGTCGGGATTTCGCGTTCGGCGGCGCCGCGCAGGTATGCGTCGAGCGTCGCTGAAAGGGCGGCGAGCGTTAACTTGTCGTTCCGGAAGGCGCTGGCCAGCGGATGCCTGCCCAGTCGTTCGACCAGTTCGGCGTGCCCCAGCAGGATCCCGCACTGCGGACCGCCCAGCAGTTTGTCGCCGCTGCCAAGAACCACATCGGCTCCCGCGGCCAGACTCTGCCGGAACGTGGGTTCTGCCGGGAGTCCGTATCGCGTGGTATCGACAAGACAGCCGCTGCCGATGTCGTCGATGCACGCCAGGCCGTAACGGTGCGCCAGCGGGGCCAGTTCGCCGATCGCAGGTGAATCGGCAAACCCGACGACCTGGTAGTTGGAGGGGTGCACGCGCAGGAGGGCTGCCGTGCCGGGGCCGATCGCCCGTTCGTAATCGGCCAGGCTCGTGCGGTTGGTCGTCCCCACTTCGCGCAAAATCGCCCCGCTTTGGGCGAATACGTCGGGAAGACGGAACGATCCGCCGATTTCGATCAATTGGCCACGCGAGATGATGACCTCGCGCCCCCGGCAAAGGGAGTCGAGGGCCAGGAGTGTCGCGGCTGCGTTATTGTTGACCACGAGGGCGGCCTCAGCCCCGGTCAGCCGCTGCCAGGCCGATTGCAGTTGATAACCGCGAGAGCGCCGCTCGCCCGTGTCGAGATCGACTTCGAGGTTGCACGCCGCGGCCACGTCGGCGATCGCCGCAACGGCCGCCGCGCACAACGGGGCCCGCCCCAGGCTCGTGTGAAGAATGACGCCGGTGGCGTTGATGACATTGCCGAACTTCTGAAAAGAATCATGGGATGCCTGCCTGCAGACCGATTGCACGACCATCGCGGTCAGGTCGTCGCGGCGGCCCGCGCCCGCCGTCGGGTCCCCCGTGATTCGCTGACGCGCGTCGGCGACCGCAACGCGAACCCAT
>JBLMWR010001048.1:0-4679 GCA_050257335.1 Deltaproteobacteria bacterium
CAGACTCATCCCCCACGCTCTGGCGAGCGTGGCTACCCGAAAATCAAGGTTTGACAAAGCACTAGATGCGAAACGTCTCTGCACGACGGACCCCTGCTGCGGCAGGTGAATCCGGCAAGCCGGTCGGGAATCGCAATGTCCAGCCTTCATACCGCAGCAGGTTCGGCATTCGAAAACCCGAAATCCGAAATCCCAAATCCGAAATTCAGGCCCACTTTATAACACCACTCCCGGCCTATAAAATACCGGCATGCCCACCAACGATTACTACAAGACCCTCGGCGTTTCGAAATCCGCGTCAGCCGACGAGATTCGCAAGGCGTACAAAAAGCTTTCGAAGAAGTATCACCCCGACGCCAATAAGGACAAGGATGCGCCCGAGCGGTTCAAGCAGGTGCAGGAGGCCTATGACGTGCTGCAGGATCCGCAGAAGCGCAAGCAGTACGACCAGTTCGGACAGGTCTTTCCCGGCGGCGGTCCCCAGGGGGAGCCCTTCCGCTGGGCCGGCGGCGGTCCGGCCGGGGCCGGGCCCATCGACCTCGGCGACCTGTTCGGCGGCGGCCAGATCGATCTGGAGCAGATCCTCGGAGGCGCCTTCGCGGGGGGAGGGGGCCGCCGCCAGCCGCGCCGTGCGCCTCGCCGCGGTGAAGACGTCGAAGTCGAAGTCGAGGTCCCCTTTCAGATCGCCGTCAACGGCGGCAACTACGACCTGAGTCTCGACCGCGGCGGGAAGCCCGAACGGCTCTCCGTGAAAATTCCGGCTGGCGTCGAAACGGGAAGCGTCGTGCGGCTCTCGGGCCAGGGGCATCCCGGCGCGAACGGCGGCCCGGCGGGCGATCTGCTGGTGCGCATCCGCGTCGCCCCCCACCCCTGGTTTCGCCGCGAAGGAAACAATCTGCTGGTCGATCTCCCCGTGACGGTCACCGAAGCCGCGCTCGGGGCCCGAGTCGAGGTCCCCACGCTGTCGGAAGGGATGGTGGTGGTCACCATTCCGCCCGGGACTTCCAGCGGGGCCAAGCTGCGCTTGCGAGGAAAAGGGGTGCTGGACCGCCATACGAAAGAGCGCGGCGACCAGTTCGCCGTGGTGAAGATCGTCGTCCCCCGCAAACCCGGCGAGCGGGCGGTCGAGTTGCTGAAAGAACTGGCACGGGTCGAACCGCAATCCCCCCGCGGAGGCCTCTGGTGATCTGCCGCACCGCCCCCACGCTGCTTTTGAATCGCACCCTCCGGCTTGCCGTGGGGCTGCTGCTGTGCGTCTTCGCGGCCGGGCGCACCTTCGCGACGGAACCGGTCGACCGGGACGCACCGGGCGCGAATTCTGAGACAGGTCTTTCGGGTGGGTCGGGGACGGCCGACACGCAGGCGAAAAAGCAGGCGCTGTCATTCGGGCTGGTGATGCTGGCCGGCATCATCGTCGGAGGGACGATGCTGCTGACCCTCGTCGTTGTCTGGGGCAATCGCGCAAGGCGTCTCGCCCGCAGCCCACTCCCCGCGGTCTCGAAGCGCGATGAATTGTGGTTCTTGAAGCCGAAAAAAGACGCCGCCGAAGATCCCGGCGGCGACTCAAAAAACGGTCCGGAATCTGAACCAGAAAGCGAATGAATGCCTCCCTGATTGCGCGACTCGCAGGCGCGAGGGTCGTCCCCTTCTTTCTTACCTTTCATTTTGGCTGCATTGTCCGTGCGTCGTCTGAGCTTTCGCAAACACCAGCATCTGCGCAAGGGAGCGGATTTCGCCCGCGTTTACTCCCTGCGCTGTGTCGTCCGCGGTCCGCATCTGGCGGTCTTCGCCGCCCCCAGCCAGAACGACAGAACGCGCGTCGGTTTGAGCGTCTCCAGAAAGCACGGCAATGCCGTGTTTCGCAACCGGCTGAAGCGCCTGCTCCGCGAGGCGTTTCGTCTCAGCCGGCACGATCTGCCCGGCGGTCTTGATCTGGTCCTCGTCCCGGTGGACGCCCGCGACGTCAAATTGAAGGATTTTCAGGAGGCGCTCGTCCGTTCCGTGCGGAAGCTCGAGCGCAAGCTGCAGCGAGAGCCCGGCGCAGCGCCCGCAGGTCCACTGCAAGGCGCCCGGGAGCACGGCCGGTCTGAATCCGGGATGGAAGGCAACCCGCCCGGCCGATCGGAGAAAGGCTGATGCACGAGGGTCGACCGATGCCGGGCAGCCGGCTGCGAGGGCTGGCAGGGTGGCTGCGGAAATTGCCGGCCCGCTGCGTGATCGGGCTGGTGCGCGGCTACCAGAAGTTCCTCAGCCCGATTTTCGGCGGCCAGTGCCGCTTTCATCCGACGTGCAGCCAGTATTTCATTCTGGCAGTCGAGAAATACGGCGTCATCTCCGGGAGCCTGCGGGGCGCGTGGCGAATTTTGAAGTGTCAGCCGTTCCATCCCGGCGGCTACGATCCTCCGTGACGCGGACGGCGACCCGGGCCTGGGCCGATTCGTGCTTCAGAAGATCGTCGATGTACAGGTCGAAGAGGTACTCACCGGCCGGCAAGTCGTCGGGGATCGTGATCAGGTGTGTCAGAAAGAAATCGCGCCGCGGAACCTCGACCAGATCGACCGCGGTCCCCAGCGGCTGGCGCTGCAAAACCTCTCCATCGGCCTTGCGAATCTCGAGCGTCGACAGAGTCAGCGTGCGGTATCCCTTCGGAGTGGCCATGCTGCGGAAGTTCTCGAGCGTGGCGTAAATGAGCAGCGGCTGCCCCTGGCGAAGCTGGCGGGCGTCGAGTTCGACGACGTCCTCAAAGCCCCGCACCTCGCGGCAAACGAGAATTCGCGGAATGGCCAGACTCCGATCCGCTTCGGACGGCATGTCGGATCCGTCGTCAGCGGGGGTGGTCCGCAGGCGCGGCGGATCAACGACTCGAATCGGCTCGCGACCCGGATCGGCTGTGTCCGGCGTGCGGTTCAGACTGACAGGGAGCGCGTGTGGACCTGTCCCGGCCTCCCGGGCCATCCGGTTCGCGGGGCGGCCAGTCCACCCGTGCGGGCGATCGGCGGAGTCGACCGCGGCATACGCGGCGGCATCGCCGGAATCGCCGGGAGACCGCCTGACTGGCCGGGCACCGGGCAGTCCCCACGTGTTTCCCGCGGAATGCGTTCGTGCGGACGCCGCGACGTGTCGGCGGAAGACCGGGAGAGCGAGCGACCGCCGGGTCCGTTCTGCGCCTTCCTTGCCGTCGTTCGGCGACGGAAGAGTGACTGGCCCGGCGTCCGTATCAAAATCGTCACGGGAGGGAAACTGCCCATTCGGCCGACGTGCCCGATTTGTCGATTCTTCATATCGGGAGAGGGGCGCCGATTGGTGCGGCCCGCGCGAATTGGTCGAGGCTGCGGCATATCCGGGACTTCCGGCAGGCGGTGCGCCTGCCGGGGCCGCGGCGCCGTAGTACGAGACCTGGGGACAATCACCGTCGGATTGATCGCGGCCACAGTGACAGCCGGCGGCACCGGCCGCCAGGAGCGCGCCCGTGAGAATCAGAGGAAGTCGATCGAATTGAGGCAGTTTCACGGAATCGGCACTGCAAGTTGGGCAATACGTGCGCCGTCATCCCTGAACGAGGACATGCCAACCGCGCTCCGCCGGTTGCAGAATGATGAATCGGTCGAAGGCAAACGACCGGTTCGGTCGTTCCAACCCGTTCTCCCTGGTTTCACGTCGAGTCGCGCCGGTTGCGCGTATGCCGCCGATTGAAGCTGAACCGCAACAAACGCCGGCTTGTCAAACTCTGCCGGCTGTATCGGTCGCAGTACGAGCGCGTAGTTCCCGAAAGTAATGCCGCCAAGCCCACGGGCGGGCACCGATCGAGAGGTCGGCCCCCGTGGGTACGCCCCCGGGCCGGGCGCGACGCACACGCCGCTTGTGCTACTCGCGCTTGAGCATCTTCTCGACCACCGGCAGCATCAGTTCGGCCATGACCCGATGTCCGGCCGGATTGGGGTGGCACTGGTCGGTGGTCCAGTCGGCGATTCGTGTGCCGTCCTTCTCGGCCCTGGTCCAGTGCCCGAAATGGTCGACGAGCGGCACTTTCTGCTCCTTCGCGATCGACCGGCAGACATCCACGTACTTTTCGAGAAGTCCGTTCGGATTCTCGTCCACGCCGTTGCGACCTTCGAGCCCCCACCGCGGTTCGGTCATCAGCACCGGTTGCACGCCCGCCGCCCTCAGTTTCGTGACAATCGCCGCCAGATTCGTGCGGTATTCGTCGACGGTCAGTCGAGGCTCTTTTCGCCCCTTGTCGACGAAGCTGTCGTTGGTGCCGTACATGATCGTCACGATACGCGGCCGGCGGGCGAGCACGTCTTTTTCGAGGCGCGCCAGTGCGCCGTCCGTCCGCTCTCCGCCGATGCCGGCGTTGACCACTTCGGCCTTCACTCCCTGTTTCTTCAGCCCCGCTTCGAGCAGGGCCGCGAAGGACTCCTCGGGTTTGACCCCCGGCCGGGCCCCTTTGGTGATCGAGTCGCCCAGCGTCACGATCTTGATGACCGACTGTTCCCACGTCTCGTCAGCGACAGTGGGCGCGGTCAAAGAAAGTGAGACGCAGACCGAAACGACAAGCAACACTCGCGGCAGCATTCGCATGGTCAATCTCTTCGTGTCAATTCATCAAACTGACGTTTGGCAACTTCGCATACCGCGAAGAGTGTGTCAATTCAGGACGAGACGAAGTAGAGCCGCGG
>JBLMWR010001049.1:0-4345 GCA_050257335.1 Deltaproteobacteria bacterium
CGCATCTGGCCGAATGTGTTGACGACCTGGCCGTGATCCGTTCGATGTGGACGACCGACAACGACCATGGGGCGCAGCTTCAGTTTCATACGGGCCGGCACGCGCTGGAAGGGCAGTTCCCGACGATCGGCTCGTGGATTCATTACGGCCTCGGCACGCTGAATGAGAACCTGCCGCAGTTCGCCGTGATGGGGACGCCGATCGCCGACTGTTGCGGCGGGGTCGGCGCGCACGGGGCGAATTATCTCGGCCCGGAACACGCCGGAGTGCAGCTTTCGACCGACCCGAAAAACCCGCTGCCGTTCGCCGGTCCGGGGACCGACGTTTATCGCGAAGAGCAGCAGGAGGAATTCGCGCTCCTGGGGCGGCTCAACCGGCTGGCGGGAGTCGAATATCCCGACGACCCGGGACTGGCGGCGCGGATCAAAGCCTACGAGCTGGCGTTCCACATGCAGACGGCGATTCCCGACGTCGTCAATTGCGCCGCCGAGACCGACGCCACGCAGAAACTTTACGGCCTCGATAACAAGACCACCGAAACATTCGGCCGGCAATGTCTCGTCGCCCGCCGGCTGGTTGAAAAGGGAACGCGGTTCGTGCAGATCTTTCACGGCTCGAATGGCGGCGCGGGGGCGTGGGACGCGCACAGCGGGCTCAAGGCGGGACACAGCAGCCTGTGCGGCCAGGTCGACCAGCCGCTGGCGGGGCTGATCAAAGACCTCAAGCAGCGCGGGATGCTGGACGAGACGATCGTCGTCCTGGGGACCGAGTTCGGGAGAACCCCCGGCGCGCAGGGGGCCGACGGCCGCGACCACCATCCGTATGGTTTTTCAGTGATGATGGCGGGCGGAGGGATCAAGGGGGGGGTGGTCCACGGATCGACGGACGATCTGGGCTTCCACGCCGCGGAGCACCGGCATTACGTCACCGACATCCACGCCACGGTGCTCAAGCTGCTCGGGCTCGACGCGCACAAGCTCGAAATTCCCGGCCGCAAGCGGCTGGAGATTGATTTCGGCAAACCGATCGCGGAGATCCTTGCCTGAAACCCGGGCGAGCGGCCGGCGTCAGCCGGCTGGTCTCGCGACCCAGATGGTCAATGCGACGAAGACAAAAAACCGCCGATAACGCGGATACGCGCGGATGGACCAGTTACTCTCCTTCGCAGTTATCCGCGCGTATCCGCGTCATCCGCGGTCAGATTGCTTCTGGCTTCGACGAACGTTGGACCACAAATGGCCGCTGAGCTGGACTGAACGTTCAATTGCAATTCAGTCAGGCACAGGCTGACCTGCGAAACGGCTTGAAGTCGGTTCAGTCGGGATGTACAAGTGACGCATCGGGTTTGACAGCCGTTCCGGGTTCCCGTGTTTTCTCGCATCGATCTCATTCTTGTCTGAGGACCCCATGACCGATCGCCCTGAAAAAACCATCCGGCCTGAAGCTGAGCCTGAGGACGTCGCGGCAGAGCACGGCGATCCTGGAGAAGCGGAAATCTCTGTTGACGAACAGGCGGAGCTGGCGCACCGGGAGCAACTGACGGCGAAGATGCGGGGCGGAGCCAACTGGTTCTTCTGGATCGCGGGGCTGTCCATCGCCAATACGGTCATTCTCCTCATGGAGGGGGACCGCCACTTTGTGGTCGGCCTGGGCATTACCCAGTTGGTCAATGGCGTGGCGCTGGCGTTCGCCCAGCAGGCGCCGGAGACGGCCATGATCGGCAAGGTCGTCGCGTTTGTGATCACGCTGCTGGCCTCCGCCGTGGTCGCGGCATTCGGCTTCGGTGCGCGGCGGGGGATGGCGTGGCTGTTTACCCTCGGCATGGCTCTGTACTTCCTCGACGGCCTCCTGTTCCTGCTCTTTCAGGACTGGATGAGCGTCGGGTTTCATCTCTTCGCCCTGTATTGCATGTTCGGCGGCCTGCGCGCCGCGCGGGAGCTGAATGGCCTCGATCGCATCGTGCTCGCCGAAGCCGATTGACCGCGCCTGACTCGGGCGGGATACTGGTAGTAGAGCGCACGACCGCAGGTCCCGCCTGCCGGGCGGGGTCTGTTGCTGGGACATAACCACCGCCGAGGCGATTCTGTCAGACACGGCCTGACTTACGGTACTTATGACCACCTCCGAAGCCCTCGACCAGATCCGTTCGCGCATCCTGTCGTCCTATGCGCTCCTGTACCTGAAGACCTGGGAGGAGGAGCGCTGGGAGGCGGCGCTGGCCGAGCTGGCGCTCGAGATCGAGCGGGGGCTGGTCATCTGGACCGTCACCGACGGCCCGCAGCCCCCCTCCGGAAACGGAACCGATCGCCGCGGCGACCCGCTGGCGTTTCTCGAACAGATCGAAGCCTATCCCCCGGACCACCTGTTCCTGGTCAAGGACTTTCATCCGTATCTGCGCGATCCGCGCGTCGTTCGCAAACTGCGCGACCTCACGGCCAAGCTCGGGTCGCAGCGCAAGACCCTGTTGTTCATCGGTCCGATCGTCGAAATTCCGATCGACCTCAAGAAGGAAGCCTTCGAGTTCGATCTTCCCATGCCGGGCCTCGAAGAAATGCGGAACGAGCTGGCCGGCGTCATCGAACAGCTTGAAGCCGCAGGCGAAAAGCTCCCCGAGCTGAGCCCCGAATTCGAGGAGAAGCTCCTGAAAGCCGTGCTGGGGCTGACGGCGGGCGAAGCCCGCAAGGCACTGCAACTGGCCCTTTCCGGACGAGAGCAGCTCGATGACGAAGTTTTCAAGACGCTGGTCGCGGAAAAGCGGCACCTCGTGCAGGGCTCCGACCTGCTGGAATTCTACGACCTCGAAGAGGGGGTCAGGGATGTGGGGGGGCTGGAGATTCTCAAGGAATGGCTCGAGCAGCGGGCCGAGGCCTTCACCGAACGGGCCCGCGAACAGGGGATTCCCGTCCCCAAAGGGGTGCTGCTGCTGGGGATTCAGGGATGCGGAAAAAGTCTGACAGCCCGGGCTACGGCGCGGCTCCTGGGCTTTCCGCTCGTACGGCTCGACGTCGCAAATCTGCTTTCCGGCGACCGCGGCAGCTCGGAGCGGAACATGCGCGACGTGCTGCGGCTGATGGAAACGATCGCGCCGGCGGTGCTGTGGCTGGACGAGATCGAGAAGGGATTCGCGGGCGTGGGGGGCGACGGGGACAAGAGCACCGATGCAACCATGTCGCGCATCATGGGGGGCTTTCTCACCTGGATGGAAGCCCGCAAGGCGCCGGTGTTCGTCGTGGCGACCGCGAACTCGGTCGCCAACCTGCCTCCCGAAATGCTCCGCCGCGGCCGGTTCGACGAACTGTTCTTCGTCGATCTCCCCAACTACCATGAACGCAAGCACATCATTTCCATTCACCTGGCGAAGCGCGGGTGGAAGCCCGAAAAGTACGATCTGGCGAAGCTGGCGAACAAGACCGAAGGCTATAGCGGGGCCGAGCTGGAACAGATCGTCGTCTCGGCGATGATCGACGCCTATGGCCAAGGGCGGGTACTGGCACAGGAGGACCTCGAAAAGTCGAAAGAGCAATCGGTCCCTCTGTCGGTCACGATGGAAGAAAAAGTATTCGCTCTCCGGGAATGGGCCGCCAGCCGCTGCCGGCGCGCGACCTCCGACAGCCGCGTCACGCAGATGCTCGAAGAAGAACAGCGGCAGGCCGAATTCCTCGAAGAGGAAGAGGAGGCCCGGGAACAGTGGATGGAGCTGGCCGAACACGGGCAGCTCAACGCCGCGGTGGTCGAGTATCTCCGGCGTTGCGATGTTGCTCTGTTCCCCAAACTGCAGGAGGATTTCACTCCCTTCCTGACAACGGTCGGCGATCAGGGACTGGCGCTGCGGGCCGATCCCAACGTCGTTCTCTGGTCGGGAATGAGTCAGGAGCTGGCGACGCTCCTTTCGACCCTTATTTCCCAGCGGCGGATCTACATTCACCCCATGCCGGCCGAGACCTACAAAGCAATGGCGAAGGGGCTCAAGCTTCCCGTGGTCACGGAGTTGGGAGAGGGAAAACAGCCGCGTCCAGTCTGGATGCCCGCCGCCTTCCGGCTGCTTCCTCTGGCAGGCGGCAGCAGCCGTTTTGCCCGCGTCGCGCGGATTAAACTCAGCCGCTGAGAATCGGTCATCAGTCAGCCAGACTGGTCGTTTTGCGGCCAGTCGGCTGATCCCCGATTTGCAAAGCGATCGTTATTTGCAAGGTTTTCATGGCAGGATCTTCAGATGCTGCAAATGGCACGTCAATTGCTTGAAGCGTATTTCACGGTACTTCAAGCGAGACACATGGCCCCAACTGCTGGACGGCGCCGGCCCGCCCCGTCTGCCAGTGTGGGGCCGTGTTTCGTTTTGGCAGTCAGC
>JBLMWR010001050.1:0-2997 GCA_050257335.1 Deltaproteobacteria bacterium
CCTGCACCGGCTTGAAGAAACGGTTCAAATACGTGAGGAATACGACCAGATCGCCGGCCGTCATTTGGCCGGATGTCACCAAGCCCGCGCCGCGCCACAGCACAAACGCCGTGCAGCAGGCAACCGGAAGAGATATGACGGGCGCGAGGGCAGACTTGATTCGGCGCGCCTGCAGCGCCGCGTGGACGACTGCCAGGCTTGCTTTGCCGAGCCGCGCCTCCTCCAGGTCCTGCGTGCCGAAAGCTTCGATCACGCGCTGCGACTGCAGGCCGTACATTTCGACCGCCACGATTTCCGCCTGGTCGCGCCTAACTTCCCGGGTGGCTTTCTTCACCTCTCTCTTGAAGCGGGAAACGAGCAACAGCAGCACGGGCGCCACGGACACCGCCACCAGGGTGAACTCCCAGTTCAGCCACGCCATTAGCGCGAACATGCCCGACACGGACAGTGCGTCGATCAGAATGGCCAGGAGGCCGGAAGACGCGAAGTCCTGCACGGTCTCGATGTCGGTCGACAGGGTGCTTAGAGAGGTGCTGACCTGGTGCTTGTCGTAGTAGGAAAGGGACAGGCGCTGCAGATGATGATAGGTCCGCATACGCAGATCGTGCGCCACGCTCTGCGCCACGCTCTCGCTCCAATCCGCGTCCAGATACGACGACAAGGTGCCGATCGCCGCGATCACTACGGTGAAGATTCCGGCCCATAAGGCAATCCGCCCGGCAGTGGCGGCCGGCACAAACTTCGCAAGCCAGAGGGGAAGCCGCCGCGATCCGACCACGTTGTCGAGCACCACCTTGAGCGGCCACGGTGACGCCAGGCTCATCGCCGTCCCCACGATCATGGCGCAGAACACGGTGGCCAACTGGCGCCGGTAGGGACGGACGAGGGGCAGGATACAGCGGATCACGTCAGTCGAGCCTCCCCCCGGCAACCACCGCCGTGGGGGCGGCCGAATCAGTCAGGCGCTGTAATTGTGCGATTCTTCGCCGAATGGCGCGCGTGAAGATGCCGATCTGTGCTTCCGTCGCGCCGCTTGCCCGCAACCCTGCCCGCAACTCCGCGTCGGTGACGGGCGCGAGGTATTTCATCAGCCAGCGAACATCGTCCACCGAGATGCCGGACGTGATGTCTCGACCGTGCTTGCCCCGATAGCCCCACTCGATTCGGCCGTCCGCCGCGAGTCTCGCGAAGCTCTTCGTCTCCGCCTCATAGCCCTCCGGGTCCCATATGTCGCGGTCGAAGAAGCCTCCCCACTTGCCCATCGTGGCCCCCCAGTCGTCGAACGCATAGAAGCGCTGGCCGGTGTTCGATTTCGGTTTGGCATAAATGGCGGTGTTGCTGCTATCGCGGTCACGCGCATCTTTGGCATCCCAGTTCGAGGTCAGCATCATCAGGATCTTGAGTCCGTTCAACTGCGGGGTCCCGACGAACGGGTTTTCCGTCCAGGGCCATCCATCGCCATCCAGCGGAGCCAGCATCTTGTGATCGTGGAGTTTGAAACGCGCGAAACGGAAGGAGCCATCCCTCGCGATGAAGGCCTTTGCGCGCTTCAAGCCGTGCACCCCGGCGATCGTGCCGCGCGCCACGTAATAGCTCGGTTGGGTCAGGTAGCCAAGAGCGTACAGCAGGCGGGAAGCGAAGATATCGCCATGAATCTCGCCGCCGAACTTGACCGTCCATTGCTCGCCCTTGGCGTCGCGCACCCGAATCTTGGGGTTGGTCCCGTGGAAATCCTCGCCCACAAAGTGGAAGGGCGGTTGGGGAGCCATTGATTCGCCCCCGGTTCCCCAAATCCAGTCACTGATCGTCATCCTCCCGGGCGCTTGCCAGAGAGTAGCCCGTTCGCCCCAGCCGCAAAGCGCGATTGTAAACAGAACAGCCAGGGAGGTCGACCACGACGCCCGGATCAAAGGTGCCTCCCCAAGCGCTTCGGGCAGAACTCCCTGAACACATTCCAGCCGATGTCCACCGCCATGGTCAGGCCGAAATTGTCAGCCGCGTCGCCCGCCGTGGTTTCGCTAGGTGGCTGCCAGGTGCGCGAAATGAAAGACGCTCCCAGGGCCGCGCCGAACCGCGAGTAGGCAAAATGCTCCCGCCCGGCCACATTGCGCGCCACGAACGCCGACGCGACGGCGTGCTTCGTCCGCTTCCAGAAGCCCGTGTCGGTCGACTTGAAGTAGCGGTTATCCTCATGTAGAAGCGCCGCTCCGCCCGATTCCAGAGTTTTGCGGATGACGTGCTCGGCAAGCGAATTCCCGAAGCGTTCGCCGTAGGCTTCGCCGCCCTGCTTCCACTCTTTCGGAGTGTCGTTCCATTGGCTGATACCGGCGGCCGCCGCGGCGCGCAGAATCGCGCCCGGCCCATACGCGCTCACGAGATACTGGCGCCAGCGCTCACTCGCGGTGAGGGGCGCGTAGGTGGATTCGTTCGTCGCGGCAGCGATGCTGAGCACCCCGGTTTTTGCCGGGTTGTTTCGGGGTCTATCGTCCGGGGCGGTTCCGTCCTTGGTGGTCTGGGCCAGCGCGGCCACTTGCCAGCAGAGAAGCCCGGATATGAGAAAGGTTAAGGTTCGCATCGATCTATCTGCTCCCATGGCTCGCAACGCAATTTGGTCGCCACGTCGAGTCTACCTGCCGAAAGCGCGAACTAATTGTGCGGCAAAGCGATGCCATGCAGCCTGCCCATCCGTAGGAGTCGTTACTGGCGGACCCGCCGCCACTTTTGGCCACGGGCCGACGTAGGCGGCACCTCGTCTGTCGGCTTATAGGCCTGATACCCCGTGCGATGCCAACGCCTCTCAGCGACGTGGCGGTCGGCAGCGGACGGTCTTCTTCATGCCTCGCTGAGCGCTGGGCTAACAATGATCAGATCCTTCCACGCCGTCGTGCTGAGCACTTGCCCACTAGCAGCGGCCCATGCACCGAAGGCATTCCGTGGGGACGATCACGTATATCGCGGGTTCACAGCTGCGTAGCGAGGATTTTCCGGCACTGGCAA
>JBLMWR010001051.1:0-2969 GCA_050257335.1 Deltaproteobacteria bacterium
ATTGCCGCGCGGCTCTCGCGGTTTCAGCCAAGGGATTTGATTCGCGCTGCACGGGCGGGCTGAAGAAGCCCGCCCCACAAAAATTCACGCCCTCTTCACGCGGGAACGGATGCGCCCGCCACCCGGCGGCACTGTGGTCACTTTATGATTGAAATATCCTGCCGATCCGCTATGATCCGCTTTCAGCTTCTGCTCATGAACGGGCAGATGTGACAGGGTTATGAGAGCCCTTCTGCACAACGCGCGTGCGGAAGGGTTTTTTTGTTTTCGGTTCACCTTTCGAAGGGATGGAAGGGCCGTCCTGCAGTCGCGTCCCGGTGGACGCAAATCGCCGATTCATTTGATTCGTCGACGTCAAATCCTCAACTCCTCACAGAGACCCCGACTCCAACATGAACCAATCCTCCCGCACGCCAATGCTCGTTTCGCCGCACTGGATGCAGGCGATCATCCTCACCTTCCTCTTCGGCTTCGCCGTCCTCGGGTACCTGGCGATCCGCGTCTATGAAGAACATCCCCCCGTTCCGGGCAAAGTCGTCTCTGAATCCGGCGAGGTCCTCTTCACCGGCGAAGACATTCGCGACGGGCAGGAGCTGTTTCTCACCTACGGCCTGATGCAGTACGGGTCGATTTACGGTCACGGCGCATACCTCGGTCCCGACTTCACCGCCGACTATCTCCATCGGCAGGCCGAGGAAATGCAGCGGCTCTACGGAGGCCACGCCGAGGCCGAGGTCCGCGTGCGCGACGAGCTGCGCGCCAACCGCTACGATCCCAAGACCGACGCCTTGACGCTCACCGCGGGGCAGGTACACGCCTTCGACGTGCTTCGCGAGCATTATGAAAAAGAGGTCCTCGACCGCCGGCTGAGCGGCGGCGGGGGCCTGGGGCCCCATGCCATCGTCGATCCCGACCAGTCGCGCAAAATCGTGGCCTTCATCGCCTGGACCGCCTGGACCGCCGCCGCACAGCGCCCGGGCACGCCCCATTCATATACCAACAACTGGCCACCCGAGCCGCTCGTCGGCAACCAGCTCACCCAGGAAGCCGTCGTGTGGAGCACGCTCTCGACCATCGCCCTTTTGGGGGGCGTGGGCGCCCTGTTCGGCGCCTTCGGACGGTATTCGCACACGGTGGGCTGGCGCCCGGGCGAAGACCGCCGGCTCGCCTATCGCCCCGCCAGCGAGGTCCTCCTCACGCCGGCCCAGCGCGCCACCGCCTGGTACTTCTTCATCGTCGCCGCACTCTTCCTCGTGCAGACGCTGCTGGGGGGCGCGACGGCCCATTATCATGCCGAAACCGGCGGGTTCTTCGGCATCGACCTGGCGAAGTACCTTCCCTACAACCTCACTCGCACCTGGCACCTGCAACTGGGGCTCTTTTTCGTGGTGGCCTCGTACCTTGCCGCGGGAATCTTTCTGGCCCCCATCATCACCGGCTCCGAGCCGCGCGGGCAGCGGTTCCTCACGTTCTTTCTGCTGGCCGCGCTCGTTGTGGTGGTCGTCGGCAGCCTCGCCGGAGAAGCAGCCAGTTACAAGGGGTGGCTGACCGGCGCATCGCGTCCCTTCGTCGGCGCCCAGGGGTGGGAATATCTCGACCTGGGCCGCCTGTGGCAGGTGCTGCTGGTGACGGGGCTCGTCGTCTGGTGCGTGATTCTCTTCCGGGGGCTCTCCGCGAAGCTCCGTACTGACAGCCGGGGCAACCTGCCGCACCTCTTCTTCTACAGCGCCCTGTCGATTCCGCTCTTTTACGCGGTCGGCCTTCTGAGCCATTCGCGGTCGGATTATGCGATCGCCGACTTCTGGCGTTTCTGGGTCGTGCACCTGTGGGTCGAAGACTTCCTCGAGCTGTTCACGACGATCATGGTGGCATACATCTTCGTGCTGCTGGGGGTCGTCTCGGAAAAGACCGCCACCCGCGTCGTCTATTTCGACATTCTCCTCTATTCGCTGGGGGGCGTCGTGGGAACGATGCACCATCTCTACTTCAGCGGGACCCCGGCGGTCCACATGGCCCTCGGGGCGTTCTTCTCCGCCGCCGAGGTGATTCCCCTCACGTTCCTCACCGTCGAGGCCTGGTCGTTTCTGCAACTGGGATCGCGGCACCAGACGGGGGCGACCGTCAGCGGCTTCCCCCATCGCTGGACCGTGCTCTACCTGGCGTCGGTCGGGTTCTGGAATTTTCTGGGAGCGGGCGTGTTCGGCTTTCTCATCAACCTGCCCGTCGTCAGCTATTACGAAATCGGGACGCAACTGACCGCCAACCACGGACATGCCGCCCTGATGGGGGTGTACGGCATGCTCGCGATGGCTCTGCTCGTCTTCTGCCTGCGCTATCTGCTTGGCCCCGAAGACTGGAGTGAGCGGGCGGTCGGGTTTTCGTTCTGGGCCCTCAATCTGGGGCTGGTCTGGATGGTCTTCGTCAATCTCTTTCCGCTGGGAGTGCTGCAACTGGGGGACGTCGTGACCAATGGCTACTGGCACGCCCGCTCGCTCGAGTTCTTCGAGCAGCACTCCTGGATCGAATGGTGGCGGCTCCCCGGCGACGTCCTGTTTATCGCCGGCGTGGTCCCGCTGGTGTGGCTCACCGCCAAAGCCGTCCTCCGCCCCACTACGGCGATCGCCCCGCTCGACTCCGAAGGCCGCGCCCAGCAAGGCCCCCTGTACACCGACGAAACGTAGCCGGCAACCAACCCTCCCCCCGATTGCTGATAAAAATGTTGACACGCGAACGACGGACCTCAAAGACTGGGGGCGGACCCCGTTTGAAATCCCGGAGATTGACAATGGCGAAAGCGGGCGTGCTGATCCCGGCGGAACGCATCGAACGGGCGGTTTTACTCATTCGCGGCCACAAGGTCCTGCTGGACAGCGACTTGAGATGCCAGATTGGCATTTCAAGTTCCTGGGGCGGCAGACGGACGCCGCCGTACGCCTTCACCGAGCAGGGCGTGGCCATGCTTTCCAGCG
>JBLMWR010001052.1:0-4422 GCA_050257335.1 Deltaproteobacteria bacterium
CCTGCTATTCGCATGGAATTCAGTGCCACGACGGGCAGGGGCGGCAGGTCGGGTCTTACCAGATCGGTGGAACCGTCTCGCGCGTTTCAACCAGCTTCGTCCCGGGACGGATCGCGGCGGCGACCATGGAACGTCACTTTTATTACATCGAGTCCGACGGGCAGGTCGAATTCCAGGCCACCTTGCCCGACGACGTGTGCCGGGTCTTCTGCGATCCTTCCGGAAGAGGCGTTGTCGTGGGGCTTTCGTCCGGTCGCATCATGCGGCTGGATTGGGGTGCGTAACCTCGGGGTCAGCACCCCGGTCCCGGCGCGCCGGGACAGGCGGAGTACTTTGCGCGCGGGGGGTAGGCGCGGGGGCGCAGCCGGGTCTATAATAGTACGCGATTGTTCACGCCCTGCCGGGCCTGTCTTGAATTCGCCGGTTTCCGGGAGTGTGACTACGTTTCGAGGTGCCTCATGGCTACGCCTACCGGCGCAGCAGGTTCGCCGCAGCCATCTTCGAAGCCTTCCGAAGGGGGGGCTCCGGTCAGGAAGATCGGCAAGTACGAGATTCAGAAGAAGATCGGCGCCGGCGGAATGGGGGCTGTCTATCTGGCGCTCGATCCGACCTTGAAGCGCTCGTGCGCGCTGAAAGTCCTGCCGAAGGATAAGGCCAGAAACCCCACCCTCGTCAAGCGCTTCCAGGCCGAGGCGCATGCCGCCGCCAACCTCCGACACGAAAACATCGTCAGTGTTTTCGACGCGGGAGAGGCGGACGGATATCTGTATATGGCGCTGGAGTACGTCGATGGGACCGACGTCGCCAAACTGGTGGAACAGCGGGGACCGATTCCGCTGAAGCGCTCGATCGAGATCGTGCGGCAGGTGGCCAAAGCGCTGGCGCATGCCCACGAGCAGGGGATCGTCCACCGCGACATCAAGCCGGGAAACCTGCTGGTCCGCCGCGACGGCGTGGTGAAGCTGGCCGACATGGGCCTGGCGCGAAACCTCGATGACAACGCCGACACCTCCATCACCCGGGCGGGGACGACGGTGGGGACCGTCGATTACATGTCCCCCGAGCAGGCTCGCGACAGCAAGGCCGCCGACGTCCGCAGCGACATTTATTCGCTGGGGTGCACCTGGTATTTCATGCTCACCGGCCACCCTCCTTTTCCCGAGGGAAGCCTCACCAACAAATTGCGGGCCCACGCCGAGTCCCCCATTCCCGATCCGCGCGGAGACAACCCGGCGATCAGCGAGGCGGTGTTCGGGGTCATTCGTCGGATGACCGAGAAAAAGCCCGGCAAGCGCTATCAGACTCCGACCGAGCTGTTCGCCGACCTCGACGCCGTAAGTTTGACCAGCGACATCGTTTCGGACACGATTCTCGCCGATCTGTCGGACGAGCACGGGGGTTCGGGGGGCCGACGCCGCAAAGGGTCGGCCGTGGTGGAAGCGGCGGAAGAATATGGAGATTCCGGGGATAAGCGGCGTAAAGGCGCGGCCGGCAACGGAGGGGCGGCCACGCGCGACGACGGCGCCCCGGCCTTCAAGCCTCCTCCGCGCAAGGACAGGCTGGGCGACGACAGTCGAAAACCGGCGCAAAGCAACGCGTTGTTGTTCTACGCGATCCTGGTAGTGGTGCTGGTCGGGCTGGTGGCGGGAATCATTTCGCTGGTCAAGAATTTCGGCGGTTCCGGTAATGGCCCCGATCAGGATCGCATGGGCAACCCCCTCGCCAATCGCCAGGCTGCCGAGGATGCCGCCGGGCCGGCATCCGACATTCCGCGAACCATCGGCGGCGGCGCCGCACCCGCCAGCGTCACCGACGCCGGTTCGACTTCCCCGAATCGAACGACGATCGGGGCGGGCAATCCGGCCGGGGACTCGACGTCCGGTTCCAGCGCGCAGGACGCGCCCAATCGCACGACGATTGGGCCGGGCGATCCGGAGACGAATGTGATTCCCGGCTACAATGGCCCCAACACGTCCGTTGTCGGTTCGGGACCGGTCATCACCCGCATCACCAGCGAAGGCGGAATCGTCAAAACCGAGACGATCGGTCGCGGCCCTTCCGGCGCCGGAAGCAGTCAAGGCCCGAACGCGGCGCCGTCCGCGGCACGAATCAAACAGGAGGCCGCTTTCATCCCCGACTGGGCGAATCAGCCGCAGGCGAGCGACGGGCTCGCGAAATTCCTCGTGCGACCCGGGGCCTCCGAGAAAGATCAGTATGACACGTTGAACGAAGCGCTCGAGCAGGCTCCCGCCTCCGGGGCCGTCATCCAGCTCGAGGGAAGCGGGCCGTTTCCGCTTTATCCGGTAAAGATCGACGGCAAAACCCGGATCGTCATCGAGCCCCGCGATCCATCCGATGCCGCCAACATCCCCCTCATCGTGCTGCTCCCTCCGGAGGAGGGGTCGGCGTCGAACTTTCTCGAATTCTCGAACACCGCGGTCGAATTCCGCCAGGTGCATCTGGGCCTGGACGCTTCCAGCTTCAGCACCGACCCGGACGACGCCATGCTGTCTGCCGTCTCTGCCGACGTCTCTCTCGCGAACTGTTCGCTGTCGGTCAAGGGGACCTCGAATTCGCAGATGACGGCCCTGAAAATTGCCGGCAAGTCGCGCCGCGCAGACGGCAAATCGGGCGCGCCATGCCGCGTGCTGATCGAAAACACGCTCATCCGCGGGAACAATCTGACGGGGCTCCTCGTCCAGACCGAGCACCTCGACGTGGCCGTGCGCAACAGCCTCATCTGGAGCGGCGGCGCGCCGGCGGTGCGGTTTGGCTCCCTGTCGCGCAGCGACGCCGACTCCGGACGAAACCTCCGCCTGGCCTCGACGACCGTCTGTTCGCGGCGCTGCGCCGTGCAGATGGCCGGCGACGCCGCGCAGCCCGTTCCGACATCCTTTGATCTGCTCAATTCGCTGGTGGCGGCGCCGGCCGGTTCGACGGCGCCGGCGCTTTTCGATCGGGAAGGCTGGGACCAGAGTCAGCAGAAAGGGGCGTTCGGGAAATTCCTCACCTGGAAGACCGCCGACAGCGTGTACGCTGGATGGAAAACGCTCGTGCAGCTCAATCCGGGGCCGGTTGCGTCGGTCACGACCCCCGCCCAGTGGCAGTCGGCATGGAAGGACAAAACCGCGCCCGACAGGGAGCAGTTTCAGGCGGCCCCCTGGCCCGCCCAGCCGATCGCCGACGTGGCCGCCGCCAATCTCGACATCCTCGCGCCGCAAAGCATGGGCAAGCAGGTGGTCAAAACGGCCGACGGCGGCTGGCCGGGATGCCAGACTGCGGCACTGGTCACCGTCGATCTCACAAACCTCGAGGCGGTGAAAGTCGCGGCGGTGCGTGCCGAGATTCCGCCCGGGCTTTTCAATTTCGCCGCGCGCGAGACGATTCGGGTCGATTTGACGAAGGAGGACCTCGGAAAGTTCCTCGAGCGGCAGAAACTTCGGAACGGCACCCACATTATCGCCGCCGGATCGGGCCCGCGCCAGAGCAGCCCCATCGTCGTCGAAAACGCGTGGGTGCGGCTGAGCTTCGAACAGACTTCCGGGCCTCCGCTCGTGTTGTCTCCGCGCCCGGCCGAGACGAAGCACGACGGTTTTATTTCCGTCGTCAACGGCGGCATCGAAATCGTCGGGGCGGTGTTTTCGGTCCCGGCCTCGGAACGACAGCCGCTCCCCAGGTGGTTCATTCAGGTCGTCGACGGCGATCTGGCGATGTGGCGCTGCCGCATCCACGGGCCGATGATCGGTACGACCCGCAACAAGGGGCTGATTCAATGGCAGCGCAGCGGGGGACGGGCCCCCGCGCGGTTGTTCGACGGGGGGTATCAGGGATACGCCGCGCTCGTCGATTGCTACCTGATCGGTTCCGGGACGACTCTGGAGGCCGACATGCGCCACCGGGCGCTGTTCCTGCGGAACACCATCGCCGTGTCGCGAGACGGCGTCCTGGCGCTTAGCGTCCGCGGGGAGGATTCGCAGATTGGGGGCGTGGTGGATATGCAGTATTCGACGCTGTCGGCCGTCGACCGGTTCATCCACGTGGACGGCGCCGAACTGGGAGCGCCGACGAGTTCTCCGCTGAGCTTCTACGCCGACCGATGCGTCTTCGCTCCTCCGCTGCGCTCGGGGCAGCAGCGGGTGGCGCCGACGCTTCTGTCGTACTCGGGCCAGGCGCTCGAACAGAAGCAAATCGCGTGGTGGGAGAACCGCTGTGGATATGCGGCCGACATCGCCGGTTTTCTGCGTCCGGATTCCGATCCGGACGCGGCGGCGCCCCAGAATTTCGAGCAGGCGTGGGTGGGTCAATGGGGGCCCGAGCAGGTCGTCGAGCCGCTCCTGGGAGTCAAGGGAGTGCTGCTCAAGGCCGATCTCCCCACCAGGCCGGAAGACCGGGTCAGGATCGAGCCGGCCGATTTCGAGTTGC
>JBLMWR010001053.1:0-4533 GCA_050257335.1 Deltaproteobacteria bacterium
GGTTGGCACCCGACCTTTCATCCCCAGGAGTTCGCGCGGTTCGAGAAACAAAACCGGGTCGCTCGCGCGCAGGGCATGCTTCATCAGCCCCTTCGCGTCGTACGGCGATGCGGGGACGACCACCCGCAGCCCCGGGAAATGGGCGTACATCGGGTAGTAGTTCCCCGAGTGGTGGGTCGCGGCCGCGTGGCCGATGCCGATGCAGCCCCGCAAGAGCACGGGCATCGTCAGGCGGCCGCTGCTCATATACTGCATCTTGGCGATCTGATTGATGATCTCTCCGACCGCATCGAGAATGAAGTCGGCGAACATGAAGTCGATCACGGGACGGCTGCCGGTCATCGCCGCACCGCAGCTCATTCCCACGAACCCGCGCTCGGCAATGGGGGTGTCGCACAGCCGCACCGGGCCGTACAGATCGTACAGCCCGGTCGTGGTGTTGAAGTTTCCACCGCGCTTCCCGATTCCTTCCCCCATGACGAAGATCTTCGGATTGACGGCCATCTCTTCGGCAAGCGCTTCGTGCGTGGCCTTCATAAAGGTGATTTCGCGCGTCCCTTCGGGGGCGCGCTCGTTTGCCGCGCGAACCGTGATCTGCGTCGCCGGTTTCGGCGCGGCGTAAATGTGGTCGGCGGCCGTCGCCGGATCGGGCCAGGGGCTGCTTTCGGCAAATTTCTGGCCCTCGGCGATCTGCTGGGCCACGTCGTCGACGATGGCCTCCAGCTCTTCCTCGGTGGCCGCACTTTCCGCCAGAATTCGCGACTTGAGCCGCGCGATCGGGCAGCGCTGTTTCCATTCTTCGACCTGTTCGCGCGTGCGATAGGTGAAGTCTCCCATTCCTTCGGCGTGCGCCCGGGTGCGGTAAGTGCGGCATTCGATCAGCGTCGGGCCTTCGCCGGCCCGAGCCCGGCGGACGGCCTGGCCGGCGGTTTCGTAAACGGCGACCACGTCGTTTCCGTCCACCTCGAACCCGGGAATTCCATAGCACTCGCCGCGGTTCCCGACCCGCGGATTTCCGGCGGCATATTGAAACGGCACCTCCGTCGCGAACTGGTTGTTTTCGCAGACGAACAATACCGGCAGGTCGCAGATGCTGGCGAGATTCAGCCCTTCATGGAAGGCGCCGTTGTTGGCGGCCCCGTCGCCGAAGAAGGCCACCGCCACCTGGTCGGTCTTGAGCAGCTTGAAACTGTACCCCGCCCCGGCGGCCTGCAGGATGCAGGGCCCTACGATGCCGCTTGTCCCCATCATCCCGACTTCGGGACTGAACAGGTGCATGCTTCCGCCCCGGCCGTGCGAGCAGCCGGTCGAGCGCCCGAACAGCTCGGCCATCAATTGGCGGGGAGTCACCCCCTTCGCGAGAGCGTGCCCGTGCCCGCGATGCGTACTGAAGACGACGTCGCGCTGCCCGAGGTGCGCGCACACGCCGACGGCAATCGCCTCTTCGCCGACATACGTGTGACACGCTCCGTGGACGAGCCCCCGCTGATGCGATTTGGCGAGCTGCTCTTCGCACTGGCGGATGACCTGCATGTCGTGGAACAGATCGAGGAGAGTCTGTTTGCTGAGACCGGTTGAGACAGCGGTGGACATTTCGATTCAGTCGGATTTCGGAATTGGGATTTTGGATTTCAGATTTGGAAAAGACGACACCGCGCCCGTTTATAGCAGGTCACATTGTGAGTGTCCTCTGTTCGGCGCGCGTCTCCGGAAAGACGGGAGACCTGCGGTCGCACTCAGTGGCTCGGTCGAAAGACCGGCCACAACTGTCAGAAGGCCGGCCACAACGTGTCCAACCACTCCTTGATGACCGGCCACTGCTTCACCTGCCACACCATCACCGCCAGCCCCAGGTAAAACGTTCCGCACGCGGCCAGCCCCAATCGATGATACCATCGCGGCCGCAATGGTGGCGGCAGGAAACGAGTGTTAACGTAGAGAATATGGAAGGAAGTCACCCCGATGGCAATGTTGCCGACGTTGGCGACGACGAGAAACATCAATTTCGGTGTGCCGTAGACGCCGAAAAGGTACAGACTGATACAGCACCAGATCACATATCCGACGAGCAGCGAATAGTAAATGACCTTTACCTGCCCGTGGTGCATGGTATCGCGGACGTGGGAGCTGGCGGACCAGATAACGTCGGTCCACCGCCGGCAGACGTCTTCGACGACGGACATCTGGCTGGGAAGCAGGATCATGAATCCCACTCCGAGCATGATGAGCCACAGGCCATGTGACAGAGTCTCTCCCAGGCCGGGATAATTCCTGACCCCGTCGGCTGAAATGACGGCCTCGGCCCAATCGAACCGTTCCCTGGGGTTTAGGTGCGACAGCGACGAATGGTGAGAGAACTGCATCGAGAGGAGCGCGGGGAGCGCCATGCCGATGAAACATCCGGGAGTCCAGATCCAGATCTGTTCCACGAGAATGTACCGCCACCACCCGCGCCACTTGCGGAGATTGTCGGCTGTGGGAACGAAGACCTTGCCGAGGTGGCTGAGCGCCACCTGCTTGCCGCCGATGGCGCTGGGAATCGCCCCCACCAGGCTCCCCATTCCCCACCCCTTGTCGCGAACGTAATTGCTGTACATCGAGTTCCCCAGTCCCCCACCGCCGGCAACGCCGGCAAACCCGGCGAGGACCGCGATCCCGGTCAGGTCCAGCGCGGGCGTCGCGCCGCCGTTGAACCACGCGGCGAGCGCATTGACGGCCAACGGATTTCCCGACTCGTCCACCGTTGGGATCGTCCCGAATTTCAGGAACCCGGAGAAAACGTCCAGCCAGTTCTGCGGACTGACGAGCCATACTCCCAGGGCGAACGTTACGCCAAGGACGACCACCACCTTCGCCGACATGATGGCTTGCAGCGTGTTGTAGATTTTCCCGCCGAAGAGCACAGGCAGCACGACGAGCACGAGACAGCCGTAGGCAATCTTGACGACGAACATGCGGTCGGCCTCCACCGGGGGGCCGCCCAGGCAGGCGGCGGCGATCACAGTCGCCAGATGGAACGCCAGTCCCGGCACGACGGCGCCAACGCTCAGCAGCAGAAAAAACGTGACCCAGAACTTCGGGCCGGGCCGGGTCCGCAGGAAGCCAGTGAAGATCGGCTCGCCGCAATAGAGCGCGTACCGGCCGCATTCCATGTTGTAAAAGACCTGCAGCAGAATCGAGACGGTGGCCAGCCACATCAGCCCGCCGCCGTATCTGGCCGTCACTTCCGGACCGAACAGCCACTCACCGCCGCCGATCTGGATCCCCATCATGACGATCGCCGGCCCGATCAGCCGCGTCCAGTGCCGCAAATGCAGCGGCAGCGGCTCGGGGAGTTCGGCGATTTCCCAGGGAGGGAGGCAGGTCGCCGGCAGGTGTGCCGCCTCGGCGGTTGCGGAGGCGGCTTCAGGTTCTGGCAGCGGCCGCGCGGACATGGCCTGCGTTTTCGGGTCTGAGCGTTTGGACCGGGGGACGAGAAGTTTGTACGATACTCACAGGGGTGCACGATTCGCAATGACGCTGATCACGAGTAGCATGGAACGCGTGAAGGAAACGTAAAGATAAAGAGACTTTCATCCGCAGATTACGCAGATTTTCACAGATTACATCGAGCACGCCCCGCTTTTAATCTGCGAAAATCTGTGAAATCTGTGGATTTCTTCGCTCTGTTTTCTTTCAAGCGGCTGGAATCGTCGGTGAAGGATCTGAAATTGTCTGGCATCAGGATTCGTCCTCGTCGTGCAATGGTCGCGGTGTCGGTCGCAAGCGCGCTCGTGGTCGCACTCGTCGCCACTGCGCCACTCCGGGAATCCAGTGCGCGGGACGATCAGAAGAATCCCCCGGCAGTCATGCAGCAGCACTGGTCCTTCCGGCCGGTTGTCGAGCCTCCCGAGCCGGAGGTGGGCGATTCCGGCTGGGTGAAGACGCCGGTCGATCGGTTCATCCTTTCGAAGCTCGATCGCGCCGGGATGAAGCCGGCCGCTCCCGCCGATAAACGGACGCTGCTCCGCCGCGCGACCTTCGATCTCACGGGACTGCCGCCGTCCCCCGACGAGGTCCGGTCGTTTCTGGCCGACGATTCCCCCGACGCTTTCGCGCAGGTCGTTGACCGGCTGCTCGCGTCGCCCCGCTACGGCGAGCGGTGGGGCCGGCACTGGCTCGACGTCGTGCGCTACGCCGACACCGCCGGGGAAACCGCCGACTTTCCCGTGCCGCACGCCTGGCGGTATCGCAACTGGGTCATTGACGCGTTCAACCGTGACCAGCCGTATGACCAGTTGCTCACGGAACAGATCGCCGGCGACATCCTGGCCGCGAAGCTGCCGGCAGACGCGCCCCGCGAGCGGTACTCCGAACTGGTGACGGCCACCGGTTACATCAGCATCGCCCGTCGCTTCGGCTTCGACACCGACCAGGATCATTTCCTGACGATCGACGACACGCTCGACATGCTCGGCAAAAGCGTGCTGGGACTGTCGATCAGTTGCGCCCGCTGCCACGACCACAAATACGATCCAATCCCCGCGACCGACT
>JBLMWR010001054.1:0-3754 GCA_050257335.1 Deltaproteobacteria bacterium
CAAAGTCAAACATATTCCCTGAGTCAGAAACGAAAGAAAACGGCCGGTGGATCACAACCCGAGTCCGATTTCGATTTCTTGCTCGTTCCCACGCAGAACGTGGGAAAAAGAATCACGCACGGGCTTGGAAGCCCATGCTACGGGCGCGCAGGCAGGCACAGGCTGTGCTGCCGCAATCCGGCGACGCAGGCAGAGTCGCCCACGAGTCGTTGCGCCGCCATCACAGCAGCGATTCGAATTCCATCCCGCGAATCCGCAAGATCTCTTCCGCGGCTCGAAGGCCGTGGTGGAAGGCTTCTTCGAAGAGGGCCACGCCGCTCAAGTCGGTGTTCGCGAAGTGGACGGAGCCGAACGGCTGCGACTCGCGGGTGCGGGCGCCGCCCCAGAGAAACCCCGGGCGGGGGCGGATCATGGCGTGCCCCCAGCGCATGACGTCGAGCCGCGTGACGAGAGAGCGGATGTCGGGATGCGCCTGCTCCAGATCGGAGAGGACGATCTCCGCGCAATCTTTCCAGTCGAGGCCCAACAGCCGTTCACGGGCGGCGCGCGGGCTCTCGTCACAGAAGGGGTAATAATAGGTGAAGACGGTCGGACCGCGGTCAATTCCCTGCTGGTGCGTGGCGGTCACGTAGCCGAGCGCGGGGCTGTTGTAGAGGACGTTGTCCCAGGCGAGCGGGAAGCCGGTTTCGAGGGGCCGGTCGCGCAGGAGCAGGTTGGCGACGAGCCAGGTTCCGTACTCGAACTCCGCCGCATCGGCCCCCCGCAGATCTTTGAAGCCCCGGATCAGATGAGGAGCCAGGAAGTGCGGCGCGCAGAAGATCGCGTTCCGGGCATGAATGCCGAGCACGTCGGAGCCATCGTGCGAGACGGCGACGGCGTCCACGCCGGCCGCTTCCCCCGCGGCCGGAATGATTTCGGAGACTGCCCAACCGAGGCGCATTCTTTCGGCAATCGCAGCGCGGAGATGATCGACGAGCCGGCCGTTTCCTTCGGGCCACGTCAAGAGGGGCTGGGCTTCGGCGCCCGGGGAGCGGATGCGCGAGGCGAAGTAGAAGAGTCCCGCCCAGGCGCTGGTCTGTTCGGCGGTCAGCCCGAAATCATCGCGGCATGCGTAATCGACGAGCCAGCGCAGGCGGGCGGACGTCAGCTTCTGCCGGTGGAGCCAGTCGGCCATGCTGATGCGATCGAGACCGGTGACCTCGGCGTCGTCGGAGCTGGCCGACATGGGAATGGCGAAAGCCCGCCGGCCGCGACCGTCGCGCCACGCGACCCAGTGGTCGATCTGCGACTGAAACGCATCCCAGTCGCGCTGATCGGCGGCGCTCTGGCCGGTGGCGGGGCGGAGGTCCTCGTGCCAGGCGCCGTCGAGAAACAGCCGTTCCTGCGGGTCGCGGCAGAGGAACTGCTCGGCGACGACGGGCTCGCCGTCGGCGCTCCGGCCTTCAAGAACTCCCAGCTCGTCGAGGAGTGTGATGAGAGCGCGATTTTCCTTGAGCGGTGCGGGAAGATAGTGCGCGCCCCACGGGCAGGGAATGCCCTTCAGCGTGCCGCTCTGCGATGTCCCCCCTGCGGCCGGCTCAAGCTCGAGCACCACGAAGTCGTCGAAGCCGGCGCGGTGCAGGCGCCAGGCGGCCGAGAGCCCGGCAATCCCGCCACCGACGATGACGACCTCGACCTGCTGCCAGCGGTCGGCGGCGGGAACGGGGCGAAAACCGTCGCGCAGGCGGTGCCCGATCGCCGCCGACGCGCCGACGATGCTTCCCTCCGGCGGCAGTCGCGAAACCGGCCGCGAACATCCCGCGGTGACTGCCGCGGGGAGCCCCAGAACCGTGGCCAAGAGATCGCGGCGTGTCAGTTCCACCCTTTCCACTCCGCCTCGTAGTACCGCACGAGCATCTGGTTGTCGAGCCGATTGATCTCCACGGCGACCGGCCCGGCATCTTCCGGCAGATCGAACAGCCCCTGCAAGGTGCGTTCGTTGAGAAACCGCAGCTTCTGCGGCAGGCCGTCCGGCAGACGGAGCGAAAGCCGGGCTGCCGACGGCCGGGCCAGGCAAAAACCCCAGACTCCGAATGACGGGACTGCCGCCTGATAAGGATCGACCGTGAACCCGGCCGCCTCGAGCGTGCGGACGACGCACCAGAACGACGAGCGGGCAACCAGGGGGGACGTGCACTGGATGGCGACGGCGGCATGCGGCTCCATCCGCGCCTTGAGCAGCCTGTAAAACCGCGTCGTGTACAGCTTCCCCAGCGAAAACGTGTTGGGGTCGGGAAAATCGACGATCGCCGCGTCGAAGATGTCGTCGCAATGCTCCAGCCAGATCAGGGCGTCCTCGTGCCGGATGGTGATGCGCGAATCATGCAGCGCGTCGCCGTTCAATTCGCGCAGGGGCGGGAAGCGGTCGGCGAGGGCCGTCATTTCGGGATCGATATCGACGAGCGTTACGGCTTCGATCGCGGGGTGCTTGAGGATCTCGCGGACTGCCAGCCCGTCGCCGCCTCCCAGCACGAGCACGCGTTTCGGCGATCCGGCGGCAATCAGGGCCGGGTGCACGAGCGCTTCGTGGTAGCGATATTCGTCGGTCGAGTTGAACTGCAGGTTGCCGTTCAGGAACAACTGAAAACTGGCGTCTCCCTCCGTCACGACGATCCGCTGGTACGGCGTCGTGCGGGTGAAGACGATCGGGTGCGGAAACATTTCTTCTTCCGCCAGATCGGTGAGCCGGTCGGCAGTTGCCAGCCCCGCCGAGAGCAAACCGATGACCGCCAGGGCCCGCAGGCGGAGGCCCGTCAGGCGGCCGGTCATCAGCGGATGCAGCAGCCACGTTCCCCACAGGCCGACGATCGCGTTCAGGATGCCAAAGGCGAGCGACGTCCGCACGAGGCCCAGGTGCGGGATCAGGAACAGGGGAAACAGCAGCGATGCGAGGAGCGCGCCGATGTAGTCGAACGCCAGAACCCGCGACACGAGATCGCTGAAATCGAGATGCTCGCGAAGAATCCGCATGAGGAGCGGCAATTCCAGGCCGACGAGGACACCGATGGCGAAGACGATCCCGAACAGGAGCCCGTGGAACCAGGAGAGATGGCCGAAGCCGAAGAAGAGGAGCGGGGCCGAAGCGCCGCCCAGCAGCGCCACCCCCAGCTCGACTTCCACGAAGGTTCGCGCCAGCCGCCGCTTCACGAACCGCGACAGCCAGGCCCCCACGCCCAGTGCCGAGAGGTACACGCCGATCACCAGCGAGAACTGCGTCACCGAATCCCCGAGGACGTAGCTGGCGAGGGTCCCGGCGAGCAGCTCGTAGATCAACCCGCAGGTCGCAACGACCAGCACGTTGAGGTACAGGAGGAACAGCGGGGCGCGGGTCATACGATGGCGGCGGCGATGATGATCGACATGCCGATGATCATGGCCCCGATGATGATCGCCAGCGACGTATTCTGGTCTTCCTCAATTTCCTTGCGGATCGAGAAGGGGGTGATCTTGCTGATGACCCAGAGGCTCGCGCAGAAGGCCACAAGGCCGATTACGGCGAAGACGACCGCCGTCAGAATGTGCGTGAAGAGCAGCGAGCCACCGGTGGCCTCGGCGGCGGTTCCGTCGGCCGCCGCGAAAGTCAACGTTGCCGAGACGATTTGTGAAGTCATGTTCATTTGCCCCCGTGCCAGGTGGAATGATAGCCGCCGCCGGTAGCGTGTCCGCCCCCTGTGGAATAGCCGGACGGCCCGCGGATGCCGGGGAACATGCCGAT
>JBLMWR010001055.1:0-3153 GCA_050257335.1 Deltaproteobacteria bacterium
GTTTCCTCTTCTCCGGGAGACGCGAGGCGCTCCAGGGCACCGACGATTTCCGGGGCTGCAGGGCGCAGGGCGATCCGCGTTCCCGCCCCGGAAACGATGGCCTCGTCGCTGTTCGCCTGCAGCGAAACTCCTTCCTGCCACGAAAGCCATAACGATGCAACCACGGCTGACCTGTCGCTGTTCACAAAAACATGGGGATGGGATTGAGCGCCTCTTCCGCGAGCGGCCCGGGAAGCCAGCCCAGTTGCACCGGCACCTCGTACAGCCGGCCGGGAGCGAAACGGGCCCAGAAATGACGCAAGCCCGGGACGATCACCTTGACGACCGGCAGTCCGATCTCGAGACGCGTCTGATCGAGCACCAGCAGCTCCAGCCCTTGCCGCTCCACCAGGCTCTGGCAATGGCGAACGTCCTCGGCGATGTCATCGGTGACCGGCGGCTGGTAGTCAGGAAGGGTGCGTCGCGGGATGCCCGCCGCAGGGCAGAGATACGGCTGGTTTTCAGCAGTCGCCGTTTTCAGCCATTCGACTGTCTCCCGGTCGGTGACGTGCTCCTGATAGACCTTCTCCAGCGGCGCGTGCAGCAGATGGCTCAGCATCTGGTTCATCTCGGTGACGGCGCGCAAGAGCGCGATCCGCGGATCGAGGTGCGCCCCGAATCCCAGGAGAATCTGCTCGCCGCGATCCTCCGGTTTCGCCGCAACATCGACGCGCCGGCACCAGGCCGCGAATACCGGAATCCCGAGATCGGACGTCAGATCGATGACCTGCATCTCGCGATTGTGGTGCGCCAGGGACTCGGCCAAGTCGCGCAAGTACGGCTCGTCGAAGCTCGCCAGATCGACGCCGGGGCGGGAGACGCGGTTGTACCACCACAGCGCCACGCTGTCGCGCTCCACCAGCTCGAGGAACCCCTGGAGCACGGCCTCTTCCAGCGTGTTCCCCGCCGCGCAGCCGTTCGAGTCGGCGATGCAGAACCGCTGTTCCTTCGGCTGCGGGTAGTCGTAGAAGCAGAAGGCGCTGGGGAGATAGCGCACCTCACGGCGGCTGACCGACCAGACGGGAGTCCAGTCGATTTCAGCCTGCGGATCGAAGGGAAGGGGGACGAAATTGTAGGCCGACTCGCGGGCGTTCGTGGCGTCCCGCTCGCGGAACTGCCGGTCGCTGAACAGGAGACACTCGCGCAAATCGATCCCCGCCGCGCCGAGGTCGCTCAGGCGCGCCCGGCGGCGCCGCTCATCACCCCGAAAGACGCCTGAATAACGCTCGAGTCCTTCGCACAACCCGCTCGCCTTCGCCTGAGCGTCGGTGGTTCCCTTCCCCGCGCTCATGTGCCGCAGATCTCCCTGAAGCTGCCCCAGGCTGCGATGCCTGCGGGCCAGGTTGTGGCCTGCCAGGTAGACATGCATGGTCCCGTCGCCGGCGGGGCTGCTCCGTTCGAGCATCGACACGGCGCCGGTGATCGGACTGACATGGTGGCCGAAGCGCTCCAGCGTCGTCTCGGGATTCGTCACCCGATGCCCGCCGTCGCGGACTGAGGTTTTTTTGCAACTTTGGAAGACCAGCGGACGGAGGGGTCCGGCATCGCCATTGATCGGGCGGCCGTTCGCGGAATGTCCATCCGCCGCGTGGCCGTTCGTTGCGTGATCTCCCGCATGGCGGGCGCGGGCCCTTGGACCGCAGGCCGGGCACCAGGGAAGCTTCACGAGCGTATGCGACTTCGTCTGCCACGAAAGTTGATCGAACGTGCGGATCTTTCCCTCACAGTCGCAAAGCTCGCCGCGCACCAACCACGAGAGGATGGCATTGGCCGCCAGGCCATACGCCGCGGCGAGACCAGCGGACGTTCCGGCGCGCTCGAACGCGGGCGGCTGCGTGAGCGCCTGCCGGTCGCGCAGATAACTTTCCACGGCATGGTTCGAGCGCAGGCGTTCGGCCAGGCACTTCCAGCAGGCCGTTCCCGGTCGGAACACGGGCCCCAGCCAGATTTGCGGGCCCAGCGGTTTGACCAGCAGCCACGGCCGGCCGCTTTCCAGCCCGGCGGCGTTGAAAGATTCCAGCTCGGGCCGGAGGTAATCATCGACCGCGACGACGGACATTTCGCCTTGCGCGTCGATTTGCACTCCGGCTTCTGCCAGCAGTTCACCCAGAGGCTCGATGTCGATCCCCAACCCGTGCACTGACACCTGGGATTCCGCAAGACGACGTGCCGCGCTCCGCGGATCGATCTGCTGCATCGACCACCAGGCGGCATCGACCGCCGGCGGCGCGTCGTCGGCCTCGTCCAGAAATCCCATTCTCTCAAGCTGCGCCAGGGTGAAGTACACCTCGGCGGCCGTCGCATCGGCGGCGAGCCGATCGCAGATTTCGTCCGCCGGGCGGCCGTCGATGTGGGGCGCCACAAGCTCGTACAGCCGCCCCTGCAAGAGGACGTGTTTCGTACCTGAGAGGACGAAAACCCCCTCGTCGGGCACGGCGGCTGGTTGCAGATGCGATTTGAATCGGGGTCGAGTGAGCATGGCTGGAGGTCTCAGCACACCAGGCCGGGTTATTCATTCTGATGCAGGGTGCGTCGAGCAAGCCGAGCTGTCGGTGGATCTTCGTTCGTCCGCAAACGTCTCGTGCCCTGACAGCGTGTGGCCAGCACCGCAAGCGGCTTGCGCTGACGCACCTTGAACTTGCGCGAGCTTGATCCGCCCTGCTCGAATAAACCGGGCTACGAGTTCGCATCACAACCGCAGCGCCGCGATCCGCACCCGCACCGCCAGCAACCGCCGCACAACCCCGAGAAGCAATCGTACCCGACGGAACAGGTGAGTTCTTCATCGGTCAGGTCGTCGGCGGGACTGGCTGGAAGCACGAGGTGGCGGACCCGCGGATTGTCTTCCACGACGCGCAGCTCGACCTCGAATGGAACTTCAATGCCGTTTTCGCGGAGCACGGCGGCCGGATCGGCAATCAGCCGTTCCTTCAGACTCTCGTCCGACCAGGCCTTGGCCACGAGCAGCCCCCATTGCTTCTGCCAGCTTCCCTGTTGTACTGTCGCCTGCATGGCTGTTCTCCTTAAAGAACGTGAAAGTTGAAAGGAAATGCCCCGCGCGGTGCAGGGTGCCGACGTCAGATTTCCGCGTTTGCTTCTTTTTCCAGCATCTGG
>JBLMWR010001056.1:0-4106 GCA_050257335.1 Deltaproteobacteria bacterium
AGCCGACTGGCAACTGCTTGTTTTCGTCAACGGCGAGAAGCTCCACGATTCGCTCGTCGCGGAAAATACGACGCAGGAGGGGTGGGCCGAGGTGACGGTCGATTTGTCCCGATTCGCCGGCAGCAACATCCTGCTCGAAGTGCATAACCATCCCAACAACTGGGCGGGCGAATTCGCCTACTGGGGCCGGGTCGAGCTGGTGTCGCAACAGTAGGTCAGGTCAGGCTTTCAGCCTGACAATCAGGCGACCTCCGATTTCAGACGCAGGCCGGCGGGCCGTGCCTTTCGCGCGCGCAGAAGCGTCCGCGAGGAGCATGCGACCTGACCGACGCGGGCACGTGGGTTGCCTACCGCCGGCCCGATTCGCGAAGCATGGGCTCCAGTTCTTCGACGAAATCGTTGACGTCCTTGAACTCGCGGTACACCGAGGCGAACCGCACGAACGCCACCTGATCGACTTCGCGGAGCATGTTGAAGACCCGCTCGCCGATGCAGCGCGAGGGAACCTCGCGATCGAAGTTCTGGTAGACGTCGGTCTCGACCGCGCTGATGATCCGCTCAATCTGCTCTTCGCTCACCGGACGTTTGTAGCACGCTTTCTCGAGACCCGAACGAATCTTCTCGCGATCGAACGGCACCCGCGATCCGTCCTTCTTGATGACCTTCAGCGGCGCCTCTTCGATCTTTTCGTACGTCGTAAATCGCCGGCCGCACTTCCGGTTCAGGCATTCTCGCCGCCGCCGGATCACAAACTCTTCGCTGGCACGCGAGTCAATGACCTTGGTTTCAGTCTGACGGCAGAACGGACAGAGCATGGGGCGGATCGTTCGTGTAGGTCAGGCTTTTCGGCCCGGAGCGAACCAGCATCGGTGGTCGTTCGCAGATTGGCAGAAACGGATCACGATGGAAAAGATTCGTTCGGTCAACTTGGAACGGCTGACGTGCAAAAGAGGTTTTCCGCCTGACCTCAATACTCTAACTGCCCCGCGTGCCGTTGCCTAGGTCGATCACGCGTGCCTGCGGCACCCGGGCCCGAATCGCTTCTGCCGCCAGGTTCACCCACCCGCCGCACTGATCGAGGACTCGGCTGTCGGCGGTCGCGACTGCCGCGGTCGCCGCGGCCAGAACCCGGTCGGGATCGTCGGCCAGCTCGACCTCCCAGGGCCATCCCATCGATGCTGAAAGATTCGTGATGATCCGTTTAAGCCGACCGCTATTGGACACAGGCCGGTCGAGGTACCAGCGGCACTCGACAATTCCAGTTGCTTTCAGAAAGTCGCCGATCAGCTCGACCGCCGGAACGGTCTCCTGGACCCGCCGCCAGGTGCCGTGCATGCTCGCCATGTCGCGGTAGGTGCCGTCGCGCGCCGCCAGGACGAACCCCCCGGCCAGGGCCGCTTCGATCGTCGTGAGCAAATTGTAACCGTCGATCAGCAGGGTTTCGTTCCGGAGGCCGGGGAGCGGAATCTGCCGCTCCTGGCGGCATGCCCGCGCGGCGTCGGAGCAGGCGCACCGCGAAACCGCCGTGCGCTGCCGCTGTTCCAGATCGTAGCGATCCCCGACCAGCTTGATCGCCGACGTGGACGTGTAACCGCGACTGAGCAGCCAGCACAGATCATCCGTTGCCGCATGCAGCCGGGGAAGCGCTTCGGGGGCGAAAAGCCGCTCATCATCCGGATGGGGACCACGATGAGTGCGCCGGTCGGGCATGGAGGGCACGATCGTCAAATTGAATCGCCGACATTGGCGACGGAGGAACGCAGGTTCACCCCAACGAAGGAGAAACCTCGAAACACTTAGCCCGGTCTTCGGCCCGGACGAAAGAAGTTACGGAAAACTGATCCACGCTAATCATCACTAATCGGGGATTCGCAGGCGAGAAGTCATTAGCGTTGATGAGTGGGGATTAGCGTTCTTGACTCATCACTGGTGTTTATCTGCGGTATCCGCGAAATCCAGGGTTCTTGTTCGGCTTTCCCCAGCTTTACAATTTGCGCGGCTCGCGAAGGCGGCGACGGTCAGTGGTACGAAAACCGATGCACGAAATCGGCAGCATGAGGAACTCTGCACAACACTCTAACACGTTGGCTGTTCCGGACACACCCACCACTCCCGAAGAACGCGTGCACGTTTCCAAGGACGAAGAAGGACCGCGGATGTCGCGGATGGCCGCGGATAAATATGAACGAGCTGAACTGGCGCATCGGCGCGTATCCGCGTCATCCGCGGTTAAAGTCCCTTTGTTCCCGCGTTGCGTTTGGCTGTGTTTCATCCAATTGCTGCCTCTGGTCGCTGCCGCGGTCCGATGTCGATCGATCTCCGGCTCAACCTTGCGCGTTGCCTGACATGATCCGCAATTCTAAACTGACGTATGGTCAATCGGTCGTTCGGAACTCGCACGCTGAAAGCCCCGCCTCATGTCTCAGATTCTCCTCCGCATTGACGGCGAAGTGTCGCATCCCCTGGCGCTGACGTTCGAAGATTTCACAGCGATCCCCGCCGGGCAGCAGGTGGCGGATGTCAGCCGGTTTCATCCCAGGCGCCTGGGGGACGCGGTCACGCTCGAAGCGCTCCTGGCAATGGCGAAGCCCCGGCCGACGGCCAGCTATCTCACCCTGCACGCCACCGCCGACGATTTTCATGCGAGCGTGCCGCTGGCGGAAATCCGCGGCGAGGGACTGGTCGTGTATCGACTTGCCGGCGGACCGCTTCCCGTCAAAAACGGCGGTCCGATCCGGTTTCTGATCCGCAACCCGGCCGCCTGCCACACCGACGAGCTGGACGACTGCGCCAACGTCAAATTCGTCGATCGCATCGAGCTGACCGTCGGAAAAGGGCGCGACAACCGCCCCCACGACGACGCCGAGCACGAGAAACTGCACGGACACTGACGACGAAGCAGGTTTCGAGCCTGCGCGTCCTTTGGCCTCCCGGTGAGTGCGTCACGCCAGCGCGACGATGCCGTTCGCGACAAATTCGCGGCAGAGCGAAATGAGAGTGGCCCGATCCGGCGCCTCTTCGCCGGCAGACCGATCGAATTCGTACCGCCATTCGTCGATGGTGCACGATCCGAACCGGCACAGCGGCCGCAGCCCCTCGATGGCGTCTGGTTCCAGGACCGCGGCGCGGATCGAATTCGCGACGGGGTAAAAAAGCACGTCGGCCGGGACTGCGGCATTGCCGCTCAGCAGAACCGGTGTTTCGAACCGGCACCAGACCCGGATCGGATTGGGGCGAATGCGCACCGTCGGGTTCGTTTCGAGTTCGGTCGCCAGATCTTCCGCCACGCCCAGCAGCTCCTGAAATCGCAGGTGTCCACGCCGGTTCTCGCGTGCCGCATCCTCGACGGCGTGCCGGGCGCGCTGGCAGGCAACATAATCGCGCTGCTCGGGAGACAGCGACCGCGTCCTTTCGAGCCATTGCAGAAACCGCTCTCCGTCACGGGCGCCGCTGTCGCAGGCAGCCAGGGGCACGGCGTGCACAAACGCCAGGACCTGCTTTTCGAAGTCGTCGAAGACGGGCATGACGAACTCGACCTGATCGCACAGTTTATTGATCCGCTTGTCGCGGTTCTCGTCGGCGAACAGCGTCAGCCGCGATTGCCAGGCGCGCGACGCCAGCTCGTCGAAAACTTCGCGCTCGCGGCCGCCGGCCAGCGCCTGGACGATCCGCGTCAGTTGCTCGTGATACGTTTCCTTCTTTTCCGTCTCGGGACTCATACGGCGGCGTCCATTTCTTCTGCGAGCGCCCGCACCCGGCGGACTTCGTCGCGCCACCCGGCCTCATCGGGAAAGTCCTGGTCGCGCTCGATAAAAACTGCCTCGACCTTCCCCCGACCCCGGTCGAGGGCGAACCGATACAGGTCCCAGACCTCGTCGGGAATCGGCCGCGAATGGCTGTCGACGTACAACCGCGTCGCTTCATCCCAGTACCCGCCGGCCAGATGCATCTCCACCCGTTTCGGGATCTCGATCACCTGTTCGACGAATTCGAAGGGCTCGTAACCGAAATTCCGCGCATTGGCGTAAACGTTCGTCACGTCCAGGAGCCAGCCGCACCCGGTCTTCCTGAGAACCTCGCTGAGAAACTCGGCTTCGCTCATTTTT
>JBLMWR010001057.1:0-3289 GCA_050257335.1 Deltaproteobacteria bacterium
AGCGGCTGGCGACGGTCGAAGCCGGCCGCCGCGCGGGGCTCAAGCAGGTCGATATCATCAACGAGCCGGTCGCCGCCGCGCTGTGCTATGTCCTCGGCACCGAAGGATTGTGGTTTTCGGAGCTGGCCAGCGAACAGCGGATTCTGGTGTACGACCTTGGGGGCGGCACTTTCGACCTGTCGCTCGTGAGTTACAAGAAGGACCAGGTGAAGGTCATCGCCAGCACGGGGGACCTGCACCTGGGGGGCATCGACTGGAACCAGTGCCTGCTGAGCGCCGTCGCCGAGCAGTTCAACCGCGAGTTCGGCGAAGACCCGCGGCGCGACCCCGAGAGCCTGCAGGCCCTGGCCTGGGAAGTCGAGCAATGCAAGCGCAGCCTGACGGTCCGCCCCCGGGCCGCCCTCATCGTGCAGCACGCGGGGAAGCGCAAGACCTACCAGATCGAGCGCGAGCAGTTCAGCCAGTTGACGCAGCATCTCGTCCGGCGCACCGAAGAGATCACCCGCAAGCTGATCGACAAATACAGGGCCGGGGCCTCGCATCTCGACCTGACCGTCCTCTCGGCCGGCGGCTCGTCGCGCATGCCGATGATCGACGAGATGCTCCGCACGCTCAAAGGGACCACAGTCAGCAAGGCCCTCTCCCCCGATCAGTCGATCGCCCATGGCGCCACGTACTATGCCGGAATGCTGCTCACCAACAGCGAATTCGTGCATTCGATCGTCGACGCCAGCGCCGTGGCCCGGCTGTCGAAGATGCGGACGCAGAGCGTCAACGCCCGCGAGCTGGGGATCCTCATCCGCGACATGAAGACCGACACCCGCGTGCCGTATTATCTGATCCCCGCCAATACGCCGCTCCCCGCCTCGGCGACAAAGATCTTCGGGACGGTGGTCCCCGGGCAGAAGCGGGTGAACCTGTTCATTATCGAAAGCGGCGCGGGGACCGACAAGCCGTACGCCGAGCTGGGCAACTGCACGATCCGCGAGCTGCCTCCGAACCTGCCGGCCGAGTCGAAAATCGCCGTCACCATCAGCTACGACGCCAGCGCGCGGGTGACGGTCTCGGCCCGCGACGTGACCAGCGGCCGCGAGGCGCACACCGAAATCGAGCGAGGCGAAAACGTGGTCGTCAAGAAGGTCAACGACGACGAAGAGATCCTGACGCTGGAACCGGTCGCGGATTCGGTGCTCGCGCAGGCGCCGCCGGCGGAATACGCCGTGCGGCCGGAAGCGCCCCGCCCGGCGGCCCCCCCTCCCGCGGCGGCCCGTCCCGCCGCCGCCCGCCCCGCTCCGGTGCGAACCGATCAATCCGCCGAAGTGCCGATTCCGCTGTGTGAAAAGTGCGGCGGGGCCCTCGACGCCCGCGGCGCGTGTCCCGCGTGCCAGAGCCGCGCGGCGGCGAAGACCCCGGCCGCCCAGAAGCCGGCCGCGGCGAAACCCCCGGCGAAACCAGTCGTCCAGGCGCGTCCGCAGCCCGTACGACCGCAGGCGCCGGCGGTCAAGCCGGTTCCTTCCATCGCCCCCGTCCCCCCGCCTCGAAAGCCCGATTCGAGCGAGATCATGGAACTGCCCCCGAAGAAGCCCGCCCGGCCGCCGCAGAAACGTCCCGCGCGCCCCGATGCGCCGCGCTCGACCGACCCCGGCGAAGAGGAATTCTGGAAACTGACGGAGTCGTGATTCCGCCGAGGTACCGTTATGAAAATAGATTCCATCGAGCTGTTTCACGTCGCCATGCCCCTCATCTACCCGTGGCGCACGGCGTACGGCGAAGACGCCGACTGCCACAGCGTCCTGTGCCGGATGACCAGCGGCTCGGTCGAAGCCTGGGGCGAAAGCGCCGCTCTGGCCGCTCCGTGTTACAGCCCCGAATGGGCCGGCGGGATGTTTGCGGTGGCCAGGCAATGGTTGGCGCCGGCGATCGTGGGGTGCGACATCCAGAGCGGCGAAGAGCTGCAGCGGCGCCTGGCGGTCTACAAGGGAAACCCCTTCGCCAAGGGGCTGCTCGATATCGCCTGGTGGAACCTCGCCTCCCGCATTCAGGGAACTCCGCTGCATCGCCTGCTGGGGGCCACGCGCGATCGCGTCGCGGTCGGCGCCGATTTTGGCGTCATGGACAGTCTCGACGATCTGCTCGCCGCGGTGGGAAAGGCCGTAGATCAGCGTTTCCCGCGGGTGAAGCTCAAATTCCGCCCGGGGTGGGACCTCGACATGCTGCGGGCCGTGCGGAAGCAGCACCCGCGCGAGGCCTTTCACATCGACTGCAACAGCGGCTACCGGCTCGCCGACCTGGCGCTCTTTCGCCAGATCGACGAGTTTCGTCTGGCGATGATCGAGCAGCCCCTCGCCCACGACGACCTCGTCGATCACGCCCGCCTGCAATCCGAAATCAGGACGCCCGTGTGCCTCGACGAGAGCGTCGCGCATCCCCGGCATGCCGAGCAGGCCATCGCGCTCAAGTCCTGCCGGTACGTCAACATCAAGCCGGGGCGCGTGGGGGGGTTGACGAACGCGAAGATCATTCACGATCTGTGTCAAAACGCCGGCATCCCCTGCTGGGTCGGGGGCATGCTGGAAAGCGCGACCGGCGCCGGGGTCTGCGTGGCCCTGGCCATGCTCGACAACTTCACCTACCCTGCCGACATCTTCCCCTCGTCACGCTTTTATCACCAGGACCTCGCCGAACGCCCGCTGGAACTGACAACTCTCGCCGACGGCACTCCGGCCGTCGCCGCCTTCGATGACATTCCCTCCCCCGACGCGGCGCGCCTCGAAAAACTCTGTGTCGCCCGCGCCGTCGTGAAGTAGCAAGCCCAAGCGTCTGCGTGAGAAATGCGAGTTAGAAACGTGCCCCGCGAGGGGGCGCGAGCGCAAAAAAAGAAACCCGGCTTCGGTGACGAAGCCGGGTTTCGAGTCGATTCGGATGCCTGCGTCGGCGGACTACTTCTCCTCGGTATCTTTATCTTTGTCGCCGCCGTCCTTCTTCTCGGTATCGGCCTTGTCGGCGTCGGGCTTTTCGCCATCGGCCTTCGCGCCCGCTTCAGGAGTTTCTCCCGCCTTCGGGCCTGGCGTCACGGCGCCGGGACCGCCCGTGGCGGGGGCAGGCTTTGCAGGCGCTGGCGCTTGTTCGCCGCAACCGGCCAGATAGGTTCCCATTCCGAACAGCGCCACCAGCAAAAGCAACTTTTTCATGAAAATGCTCCTCGATGTGAAACGTGACTGCATGAAACGCAACTGGGGGCGTCAATCCCGCGAACTCTCTTCGCGGACGATCTTCGCCAACCAACTCA
>JBLMWR010001058.1:0-2925 GCA_050257335.1 Deltaproteobacteria bacterium
GCGTCCCTGGCCGTACCACGAGCCGACCGAGACGGATGCCGAACTGGCGTACTGGGTGGACTGGCTGGATCTGCAGCAACGGATCCAGATGATGTGGGTCGGTCGTCTGGAAGGGGTCCTGGCGACACTCGCCACCACGCCGCCGTGCGCTGGCCAGATTGCGGCCCATTTCCCGCGCTCACCTGGCCCGCGGCAAGCAGCGGAATTCTGCCAGGAGCCAGCCAGATCCAAAAGTCGCGACGAGTCGCCGCACTCAAGAGAGGGCGCCTTGACATTCAGACATGATGTCTTGACAATGGCAGGGCGACCGGCGTCGCGCGGCGCGGCACCGGTTCGGCGGTGATTCCCACAAACGACTGCGAGGCCATCGATGGCGGCGATTTCGCGGGCGGCACGGGCGCTCGTTCCCTTTCTTCTGGCCGTCGCCGCGAGCGGCGCGCCGCTGGCCGCCCGCGGGCAGGACTGGCCGCAGTTCCGCGGGCCGAACGGCGACGGGATCGCCAGCACGGGCCGGCACCCGCGAGAGTGGAACGAGACGACGAACGTCGCCTGGAAAGTCCCCATTTCCGGACGGGGCTGGTCGCAGCCCGTCATCGCCGGAGATCGGATCTTCCTCACCACGGCGGTCGCCACCGAGGAAGAGAAACCGCGCCGCGGCGAATCCCGCGGGATCATCGCCGACGCCCAGGACCAGCGGGAGATCGCCTATCAGTGGAAGGTGCTCTGCCTGTCGGCGAAAACGGGGGCGCTTCTGTGGGAACAGACGGCGTACGAGGGAAAGCCGGGGATCCGCAAGCACCGCAACAACACCTACGCCTCCGAAACTCCGGTCACCGACGGCGAGCGGATCATCGCCTATTTCGGCATGAAAGGGGTGACGTGCTACGACGTGACGGGAAAACTCCTGTGGTCCCGGAACATCGGCGAGTTCCCGATGCAGGCGGGGTGGGGAACCGGCAGCTCGCCGCTCCTGCACGGCAACGCGGTCTTCATCCAGTGCGATAACGAGCAGGAATCGTTCGTGGTGGCGCTCGACAAGCGCAACGGCGAAGACATTTGGCGCACGCCGCGCGACGACAAATCGAACTGGTCCACGCCGTACCTCTGGAAGAACAAGCTCCGCACCGAGCTGGTGCTGGCGGGCGGAACGAAATCGCGCTCGTACGATCCGGCCGATGGAAAACTGCTCTGGGAAATCGCCGGCAGCGGCCGCACGTCGGTGACGCCCGTCGGCGACGACGAACTGGTCTATGTCGATTCCGTCGAACGGATCATGGGGAGCCCGGGACGGCTGACGGCCATTCGCGCGGGGGCCAGCGGCGAATTCAAGATCGGCGCTCAGGACAATGCCGGTCCGCTGACTCCGTGGAGTGCCAACCTCAACTCCTGGCGCAACGCCTCGCCGCTCGTTTATGAAGGGTGCCTGTACACCCTCGAGCAGAACCATGGAATCATCCGCTGCTTCAACGCCCTCAACGGCAGGCCCCACTACCAGCAGCGCGTGCCGCAAGCCGCCGGCTTTACCGCTTCGCCCTGGGCGAACGACGGCAGGATTTATTGTCTGGACGAAGCCGGGCAGACAGTCGTCTTCGAGCCGGGCCCGCAATTCAAGCTGATCGGAACCAACCGGCTGGAAGGAGAAATGTTCTGCGCCTCGCCCGCCTTCGCCGGCGACCGGCTCTACCTGCGCAGCATGGACCACCTGTACTGCATCGCCGCCGATGGGAAGAACGACCGCCCCCCGACGGTGGCGCCTGCCCGGCCCGCCGCGCCCCCTGGAAATGCCGCGCTGGCCTCATTCGTCGCGCACGACCGCGGCGGAGCGTTCGTGCTCTTTTCGCCCGACGGAAAACAGCTCATCAGCGGCGGGGGGGACAACCTGGTGCAGATCTGGAGCCTGCGGACCGGGGAGGCCGAGCGAACGCTGCAGGGGCACGCGCACAGCATCAGAAGCGGCGCCCTGTTTCCGAAGGAGGACCGGCTCGTCACGGGGAGCTGGGACCAGACCGTGCGGGTCTGGGACCTCGATTCCGGCAAATCACAGCAACCGCTGCGGGGCCACACCGATGCGGTCCACTCGGTGGCCGTCTCGCCGGATGGAAAGACGATTGCCTCGGGGGGCGCCGACGGCGTCTTCCGGCTGTGGAACGCTTCGTCGCTCGAGCTGCTCTTCACCTCCGCCGCGCAGGAGCTGCACGTCAACCGGGTCGCGTTTTCGCCGGCCGGAAAAATCCTGGCCACCGGGACGGGGAAAGCCACCGAATGGCGACGCGCCGGCGAGGTGAAGTTGTGGGACGCCGGCGCGGGAGGCGAGCTGGCGACGCTCCCCGGGCATACCGCCTGTGTCAATACTCTCGTCTTCAGCCCGGACGGGAAGCGACTCGTCACCGCAACGGCCGAGGGCTGGCTCCGCGTCTGGGACATCGAGAAACGGGAACTGTTGTCGGCAACGAACGTCGGCTTCGGCGTGCGGACGGCTGTCTTTCTGGCCGACCGCGAAACGCTGGCGCTCGGCCAGTGGCCGGGACGGGTTCTGCTCTGGGACATCGCCGCAGGGCGGAGCGGACTCCGGTTCACGGGGCATGACAAGCCCGACGCGATGGTGGACTCGATCGCGGTGGGCCCCGACGGGTCGCTCCTGGCCACGACCGGCACCGACGGGATGATCTATCTCTGGGCGGTGCCCGAGATGAGCCCCGACGGAAAACGCCGGCTTTGGCCCCAGCCCTCCGCCGACACACCGACCAGCGCCGATCTCGTGCGGAAATGGAAACCGGCCATTCGCGACGGCGCCAAAGCCGGCAAGTGAGCAACGCCGCCACAGAGACTTCGAACGATTTTGTATCGACTCATTGTCGCTCGCCCCGGCGAGCCACCGGTTTTATTCCGGCGGGATCACGCTCACCAGGCATTGGCTACAATGCG
>JBLMWR010001059.1:0-4653 GCA_050257335.1 Deltaproteobacteria bacterium
TTCACCGATCCGCCGCCCGCGACCCGGGCGACTGGCACATGAGTTTCATTGAGAAATGCCCGGCCGGCCATACGGCATCGCGTGAGCTCCTCTTTTTTGCACCGTTTCAGAAAGGATTCAGGACATGCCCCGAACGATGAAGTGTGCGTCATTGGCGTTGGGATTGACGGCAATGATCTGGACGTGCCAGGCACGCGCCGCCGAGCATCACGGAAAAGGCACGCACGCGGGCCCACCCTCAAGCCCCCCCGCGCACCATGGGGGCGGACCGCACGCCAGCCCAGCCGGCCCGAGCCACGTTGGCGGCGGATCGGCACCGAGCGGTGTGCCGCGCCTCGTCGCACCGTCGTTTTCGCACCCGCCCGCACCGATTCACAGCAGCCCTCCCTCCCCGGTCTTTTCCGCACCGGCGTACCACAGTGGCTCCGCACACACCGTCCCCCCTGTCACGAACGTAACCCCCAACCTGAACAGCCCGCACTTCGGGAACAGCAGCCTGCGGATCCAGACGCCCCCTTCGACGAACGTTCCTTCCTTCACGCCGCCGCAGCGCTCGGCGATCTCGACGCCGGCGCATCATTCAGGCCACGTGGACGTCATGCCAAAATTGAACCAGGCCCAGAAGCTCCACCTTCCGACCCAGACGAACACGCCAAATCCGTCGAACGGGCTTAACGCCCGCAGTCAGACACACGGTCCCGAGCGCACACTTCTCCCCGAGCGCGCGCCCGTCACGAATCGCGCCGAGGTGGCACGGCAACGCGACGGACAGAAGAACATGAACCTTCCGGCGCACGGCGACTCGGCGATCCACCATTCCCGCCTTCCCGAGGACAAGGTTTCTTCGGAGGTGCGACTCGGCGCTCAGGGCGCCACAGCCCATGCAGGCTCGCTCACCGGAACCGCTGCCATACCGCACGACGCACATCGCCCGCGCGCCGAGGGCCGCCATCTCGCCACCGCCACGGAGCGACTCAAGGCCGGGCACCTCGAGCGCATGGTCAACGCCCCGATCGCCCGCCACGTCGATCTCAAGACGCAGTTTCAACTCCACGAACACGGCGATCTGGCGCGGCGCCTGAATCTCCCCAATCAATTGGCGCACAACGGCGGCTGGCAGCATCGCCTCGCCGGCCGGATCAGCCCGCTGTATACGAAGCATGCGTTCGGGCACCACTACGCCGGGCCGGGGTTCTATCCGCACTATTGCTGGTTCCCGCGCTGGTCGCCGTGGGTCAACTGGTGCTGGAATTTCGTTTGCCGCCCGTACTATGATCCCCGCCCGATCTTCTGCCAGCCGATCGTGTACGCTCCGTGCGGCGCCTGGACAGGCTGGAATTATCCGGTCTGGGCCGGACTTCCCGTCATAAGCTGCGGCACGTGGGTCGATGTCCCGATCGTTTCGGTCCCCTCGGGAATCGACGTACAATTGCTCGCGGTTCGGTTCGTCGATCCGGGTCACCCCGAACAGAGGATGGGGCCGCGCTACCGCGTCTGGTTCCGCAACAACAGCTCCGTCCCGGTCGAGCAGCCGTTCGACCTCGTCGTCTACGCCTCGAACGACCGGCTCCCCGGCATGGGCCTTCCCGAAACCGGCGTGCGGGTCACGGGAATGGAAGCCGGGCAGATTCAGGCGGTCGATCTCCGGCTCCCCTGGGAAGCCAACGTTCTCGGCCGCGATCCGCAGGGGAACAAGATCCCGTTCCGCTATCTGCACCTGATCGTGGACAGTCAGCGCGAGCTGCCGGAGATGGACGAAACGAACAACGGCGCGGTCCTCGACCGCTTCGACATCCTCCCCGTCGATCCGGCGATCTTCTCGGCCGCGCTCGACAGCGCCGGCGGCCAGATCGTGGACATCGCCGGCGAAGGCTTCGGCCCCGAAGCCGGCCAGGCCGTCATCGAACTTAACGGCCAGGAACTCCCCCTCGAAATCCTCGGCTGGTGCGACGTGGGAGTCCAAGTCCGCCTTCCCAGCCTTGTCTTCAGCGAGCCGACGAAAGCCGAGATCATCATCATTCGCGGCGACAAGGCCGCCTCGAACCCGCACCCCGTCAGCGTTCCGCCCGAAGGCCCGGCGGCCGTCGTCCCGAATCCGGTGCCGTAAGTCAGGCTGTGCCTGACGGCATTCATAGCGGGGTCACGCCGCGTCAATCATTGCTCTCTCGATCAGCCTGCGGGGAATGCCGATCGCCGTCTGGTCACGGCGTGACCGGATTACACCGGCGGAATGAATATCTATGTCTGTATAACGGCCGGAAAATGCGCGCGCCCGTCGGCGCGCAACGGATGCCGACGTAAGTTCCCATCACATCGGGTATTGGATTATCCCGGCAGGAGTTCGCCGGAAGAAGCGTGGAGGCGCGGCCAAATCGCGCGGGCACCTCCAGAAAGAGCGCAACCTGAAGAGATTTGGCAGGTTGCATCCGCATGATTGTTATTCACGCGGCGCGATCGCTTATACATCAGCGACCACCGACCTGTGGGGCAGGCTCCCAACCTTTCCATCTTTCACATTGTCCGCATTCCGCGCGGACGCACCCATTAACCCGCATTTCTCATGTAGGGTGGGTCAAGCTCGCGCAAGTCCAAGGTGCGTCGGCACAAGCCGCGTTCGATACCGGCCACCCGCTGTCAACGCACGAGGCGGTTCCTGGCGAGCGAAGACCCACCGACGCTTGGGCTTGCTTGACGCACCCTACCTTCCTGTGCGAAATCCGGATTAATCGGGGATGCTCACCCCCACCTCACGTATACATCAGCCCCATGTCTCCATCCAGCCGCACGTATTCCACCGTGAAACCCGGATCGTCCTCCGCCGGCCGCCTCCAGATCCCTTTCGCCAGCCGCACCGCCATCTCCAGCGCGTCGGGCCCGTCGTCGTGGTCGGCGTTCGGAAAATCGCGGAGCTGCCGCACCAGCAGCCGCGCTCCCGCCGAATCCGCCTTGAACCGCAGTCGCCCGCGCGCGAGAAGCTCCGTCAGCCGCCGGATTCGCACTACCTTGGGAACGTGGTTCTCGAACGGATAGATCTGCAAGCCCACTCCGCGCTCGCACCCCACCCGGTGCATCTCGTCCGCCAGCAGCGACTGGAACTGGTTCGTTTCCACGGCGAACCCATCCGGCCGGAAGTTGCGCCCGATTTCGACCGCCGTCTCGACGATGTCCGAAACGTGCCGGACCGCCAGGTCGGCATCGACGTAGCCGATCCCCTCTTGGCTGACGACCAGCATCACGAACGCCGAATAGTCGCCGTACTTCGACGTCCGCCCCTTGCTGGGGTCGAGCGCCGCGGTCCGCACTCTCCACTCGCGCGGCCATTCGTCGAACCAGATCGAATCGCCGAACAGCTTCTCGGGCCACTCAGTCGTCCCTTCGGTGATCGGGTCCTGCTGATAGAGCGACCGCCACACGTACGACGTCGTCGCGTCCCGCACGCGCGTCAAATGGTCGAGCGGGTACCTGGCGGGCCAGAGCGGCTCGCCCGGAGCGCGGCCCAGCGGGTCGCCCAGTTCGGCCAGGGCCGGCAGCCGCACTTCCCGCCACCGCTGCCGGTTGGTCTTTGCCTCGTGGAGAATCCTTCCGGCCAGGTCGTCGCGGTGCCAGCGGGTCTGGATGACGAGCGTGAGGGCCCGGTGCCGCAGGCGCGTGCTGGCGGTCGATTGCCACCACGACCACAGGTTCTCGCGCTGCACCGCGCTGCGCGCCTCCTGGTCGTTCTTGATCGGGTCGTCGATGATCAAGAGGTTCGCCCCCTTGCCGGTGAGCGGCCCGCCCGTCCCCGCGGCGATCATTCCCCCGCCGTGCTGCTCCAGCTCCCAGTTGACCGCCGCCGACGCGTGTTTCGACAGGCGGACGTTGAACACCCGCCCCCACGAGCGGACGAGGTCGCGCGCCTGCGCTCCCCAATGAGCGGCGAAGTCGGTCCCGTACCCCGTGACGATCACCCGCCGCGTCGGGTAGTTGCACAGGTACCACGCGGGGAGATACTTGCTGCACAGCTCGCTCTTGCCGTGCTGCGGCGGCATCGACACGACCAGCCCGTCGAGCGTTCCTTCCGCCGCGTCCTCAAGCGCCGCCGTCAGCGCCCGGTCGAGGTGCATCAGGTGCGGCGCCGGCTCCCACTTCCCCGCACTCGCCATCTGGGCGAACGCCGCCGGGCTCAGCGCCATCAGGTCCCGCTCCAGCCCCGCCAGCTCCCGCGGCGAAACCGAGTCGGGCCATCGCCGTGAGCAGTCGTTCGCGTCGGACTTCAATCGGCTCGTGTTCATGCACATCTTCTCCGGCAGCGGGCGCGGCGGCAGTCAGACCCAGCAGCAGGCTTCGCTGCGCCACGCATTTGTGGACCAGATCGAGAAACCGCGGATCGCCGTGCGAGTTCCTGAGCGACGAGCGGCTGGTGACTCCCCTGTTTCCGCTCCCCTCGGTGCGGACGGCGGCAGTGAGCGGCGTCTGCGAGCGTTGCCAGGCTCCCCACGCCTCGCGCTCGACGAGATCGAGCTTCTGCAGCGCGCTGCACAGCGACTCCTCGAAGTCGATCGTCGCCGCCTCGCGCCATTCGCGCCGTGTCTCCGCGAGATCGCGAGAGATCGTCACCTGCGACACATCGAAGAAGCGGGCGATGGCCTCCTGCGTCCATCCCTTCAAATACAA
>JBLMWR010001060.1:0-7449 GCA_050257335.1 Deltaproteobacteria bacterium
CACGGGCCAGCCGGGACAGGCGGGCGCCCAGGCGGCCCAGCAGGGAGTCCCGGGGATGCTCGTCGAGGGGGCCGAGGATTCCAGCAGCATGTTGGTTCCCCTGCGGTTCTCGGTCGACGTACGGACCAACAGCATCACAGCGATCGGCGGCGCGGCGGCACTCAACGTGGTCGAGGCCGTGCTGCTCAATCTGGACGAAAGCGACATTCGGCAAAGGCAAACCGACGTCTACCGCCTGAAGAACAGCTACGCGCCGAACGTGTCCAACGCGATCAGCCAGTTCCTGCAGACGCAGCGGCAGGCTGCGCAGGCCGAGCCGGGGCTGGTGAGCCCGTTCGAGCAGATGGACCGGGAGGTAATCGTCGTACCCGAGACGACCACCAACAGCCTGCTGATCAGCGCCACGCCCCGGTACTTCAAGGAGATTTTCGATCTGGTGGTCAAGCTCGACCGAACGCCCAGGCAGGTGCTGATTCAGGCGCTGATCGTCGAGGTCCAGCTCACCAATACCGACGAATGGGGGATGGAGGTGGGATTGCAGGATTCGATCCTCTTCCGCCGCAGCCCCATCCCGACGCCCACGACGATATCGAGTTCTACGCTGACGCCAGCGGGGACAGTTTCGAACCAGCAGATCATTTCGGAATCGGCGACTCCCGGCTATCTCTTCAACGGCCTTCCCCTGGGGAATAACACTTTCCCCGGCGCGTCCAACCCGAATAACCTGGCCGGCCAGATCGGTTCGAGCTTCAGCACGGGACTCACGAACGGTTCACTGGGCTACGGCGGTCTCGTCCTGCAGGCGGCGTCTGAAAACATCAACCTGCTGCTGAGGGCCCTGGCCGCCCGGACCCGCGTGGACGTGCTCAGCCGGCCGCAGATTCGCGCACTCGACAATCAGCCCGCGGCCATTCAGGTCGGCCAGGAAGTCCCGCGCATCAACGGGTTTACTCCGAGCGGCACGGCGGGCGTGATCACGCCTACCGTCCAACAGCGTTCCATCGGGATCATCCTCACGGTCACGCCGCGCATAAGTCCCGACGGGCTGGTCGTGATGGAAGTTGTGGCCCGGCGGGATTCGCTCAGCCAGCAGCAGGTGTCGCTGGGCTTCAGCGCCGCCGGAACCACCATTTCTTCGCCGATCATCAACACGACCAACGCCCAGACGGTGATCGGTGTGAACTCGGGTCAGACGGTGGTCCTGGGCGGGATGATCACCAAGCAGGACAACGTCGAGGAGCGCAAGGTCCCGCTGCTGGGAGACATCCCCGTTCTCGGGAAAGCGTTCCGCTACGACTTCAAGCAAATGCAGCGGACGGAGCTGTTGATTTTCCTCACGCCCCGCATCGTCAACAGCGACGAAGAAGCCGAGATGTTCAAGCAGATCGAAGTCGAGAGATTGAATTTCATCGAGTCGGAAGCGGAACGGATGCACGGGCCGTTGTTCGGGCTGCCGAAGCCGTCCGCAGCAGCTGGCCCAGGCCGGGTCATCGACGACTCACGGTATCCGCCCAAGACCTCGACGCCCTCCGACAAGAAGAAGCCGTCGCTCCCCACGCCGCCGGAACCGGGAAGCGACACAAACTCCCCCTCCGACAGCCGCAACGGACTGTACCCAATGCCCGACACGGAGGCCGGCGACGGGCCCGGAGCCTCGTTGATGCGCAATGACGAAGACGACGATGAAGATCTCGAGGCGGCCTTCATCCAGACGAATTACCGCGTGCCGCAAAAGGCCGGGCAGGCGGCTGGGCGCGCGCGGGTCGGAAAACCCGGCGGTCAATCGACCGGGGCCGTCAGGGCTGAAGAAATCCCGGCGAATTCATCCGCAGCACCCAGGCAGAGGCAGAGGCAGTGGCAGGGGGGAAATCGGAAATCAAAATTGCGGCAAAGTGACGCCGAAGAATCCTGACAGGTGCATTCATGCTGAGACAATCGATGGCTTCATTGACGGTGGCGACGCTGGTTTTCATTCTGCATGGGTGCGCGGCAACCGCGCTCTTCAAGTTCTCCGGCGATCAGTTCCCCCGGACGGGGCCGAATAATCCCGTCGTCCGGATTCTGGGCCTCTGGCAGCCGGCGCAGGGGATGGGACTCGAGAACAAAACCTCGCGCGGGTTTGCAGGGCAGATCCTGTTCTTCGACAAATCCGACGAGGCGCCGGCCCAGGTCGACGGTGAAGTCAGCGTGTTCGTTTTCGACGACCAGGGACCCGCCGAAGAACAGGTCAAGCCGGTCCACACGGTCAATTTCTCGGCCAAAGCCTGGAACACGCACCTCTACAAAGGTTCGCTCGGAGCCACGTATGACGTGTTCATACCGTACCCGCGGCCGGGAGTCATGGAAGCAAATTGTGCCATCCGCGTGCGGTACACCCCCAAGGGAGGCCCCCCGGTCTATTCCGAAATGGTGAATGTCGTCCTTCCCGGAAAGAAAAAATCGAAGCCCGCCGCGTCCTCAGCCGCGGAATACGATGACGCCGTGAGCGCTTCTGCAGCCGGCGGCGAAACGGCCCATTCGAACGGACGCGAGCCCGTGCGCGAGGCGCCCCATGCCCGCGGCATCGCGCAGACGATTCGGGGCGTGGAGGAAATTGTGAAACATGGCGCCCAGCGACCGCGCCCTGTTGAGCTGACCGAAAAAGAGCGGGAGCGCATCCTGCGGGACGTCAAGGGCCGGCTGGAAGCCGAACAGAAGGGCAGGATCGAGCTGGCGTCATTCGAGGAGCCGGACCCGGAAGATCCTGATGAACCGAAGAAATTCTCCCGGCGGCATCCGGCGCGAAACCCGCTGCTGGATGACGACGAAGACGAGAGAAGTCAATCCAACAGAGTGGATCTGGAAGGCGACGAACCCGGCGATTCGACCGGGGCTGGCGACACGTCCCATCCAGCCACCGAGCCGCAGAGTTCCACTGGTCGCGAGGTCTTCGACGAGGGCTCCGACGAATGATTCTGACTCTCGCGAGTCATGATGGCGTCCAGGCGTACACGAAAAAATCCCCGGATCGCAGGTCCCCGGTTTGTGACTCGCTCGCGTTCGTCCCCTCGAATTGCCGAATAATTCAGTAGCGCCCCGGTTGCTTTTCCTTTGCGCATTTGCGCGATTCCATTCCTGAGACGAGGCGTACCGGACGGGTTACGGCAAACACCCCTTGTTATCCAAATTCAGGTTGTTAGACTATAAAAGACAGTCCACTCTCGGAGCCGAACGATGCCTCTCCACGTCTGGTCGCGCGGATTTGTCGCGATTGCCGCTGTCGCCGTCTGGGCGGGCGTTGTGGGGGAGGCGCGCGCCCAGCAGACGGGCCTTTTCGGCTCAAGCGGCCCGATGAGCGGTGGAAATGGAATGAGCACGGGCAGCATGGGGTCCGGCAGCATGGGGGCCACTATGGGTTCGTCGACCTCCGGCATGCAGTCCACTGCGTTTCCCTCCACTGCTTTTCCCGCACCCGGTGCCACGGGAGCCACAGGATTCGGCCAGAACGCGATGGGGAATACCGCCTTGGGGGGGACGGCGGGCACGGGTGCCATGGGCGGACAGCGGCAAGGTTTTGTCGGCCAGGCCAACACCCGCTTCGTCGGCAACCAGCAGGCAATGCAGGGCCAGACTGGACAGAACCAGTTCAACAACCGGCAGGGGCAGAATGCCGGCGCACGCCGGCAGGGTCAGAACGCCAATCAGAATAATCAGACGGCCGGCACTCAGTCTCAGCGATCAATCCGCCCGCAACTGATCGTGGCCTTTGACCGGCCAAAAGGGATCGCCGAGAGGTCCACCGCGGCCCTCGCCAAACGCTTCCAGAAACTTTCCGATCGAAAGGGATTCGAGGGAATCACGATCGACGCCGACGGCAACAAATTGGTCTTACGCGGCGAGGTCGACTCGGCCCAGACCAGCCGTCTGGCGACCATGCTGGCTCGCATGGAACCGGGCGTGAAATCGGTCAAGAACGAGTTGACCGTGCGGGAATCGGCACCGGCGGCTGTCGAGTAGGTGTCGCGTCGTGGGACAGATTCGAAATCCGCCCCACGACCTCGGCCCTAAAACAGCTCGCGCAACGGCTGGCCGTTGTGGTCGACGATCGGCCGCGGGCGGCCGCGATGGTCGTAGTAGACCGATTCCAGCGGCACCTCCATGTGGCGGTAAATCGTCGCCGCCAGGTCCGGCGGCGTGACCGGCCGTTCCTTGATCTCGCCGCCGTCGGCCTCCGAGGCCCCGATCACCTGCCCGTGCCGCAGGCCGCCCCCCGCCAGGCTCATCGACATGATTGCCGGCCAGTGATTGCGCCCGTCGGTGCTCCCCTGCGTCCCCATCTGGGGCGTGCGCCCGAATTCGCCCATGGCGATCACCAGCACTTCGTCGAGCAGGCCCCGCTCGTCAAGATCGCCGACGAGCGTCGTGATCAAATGGTCGAAGAGCGGGAGCAACGGGCCGAGCCCCTTTTTGATTCCGCCGTACGGCGGAATGTTGTCGCCGTGCGTGTCCCACGTTCCGGAGGCGGTGTGGTAGCTCAGGTCGATCGTCACGAATGACACGCCGGCTTCGACGAGCCGCCGCGCCAGGAGCGCCTGCTGGCACCAGAGGTGCTTGCCGTACCGTTCGCGGATCGCCGCCGGTTCCTGCTCGATGTCGAACGCGTTCTGCGCCTGCCGGCCGATGACCATATCAACGGCCTTCCGGCGGTAGGTGCTGAGGGCCGCCATCGTCCCCGACTGATCGAGGTCGCTGCGCATCCGGTCGAAATCTTCCATCAGCTCCCGCCGCGAATGAATGCGGTCGGAGCTGAGGCCCTGGGGAAGCTGAAACAGATCGGCCCCGGTCATGCTCCCCGTGTCGTTCCCGACAAGATCGTAGACGGGCAGCCGCGCCGCCTGATTCGCCAGGAACGGGTCGTACTGCTTCCCCAGATACCCCCCGAACGCCAGATGCGAGCGCGACTTCATGAACGCCACAGAGGGGGGCATCGCCGGATGATTGGGGCCCCGGAATTTCGCCACCAGCGACGCGATCGCCGGATATTTTTCCGCCTCCGGATTGGTGCGCGGCTCGGCCTCGAGGTTCGCCGTCTGAAAGACCGTATTCGGCTCGTGGTTGCTGTGCCGCGCATCGACCGAGCGGATGACGGTGAATTTGTCGAGCATCGCGGCCATTTTGGGGAGGTGCTCGCAGAGAATCACCCCGGGAAGCTTCGTCGAAGTGACACCGAAGGGGCCGCGATTCTGATACGGCCGCTCGGGCTTGGGGTCGAGCGTGTCGATCTGGCTGGGGCCCCCCGCCATCCACAGCAGGATCACGCTCTTGCGGGACGCCATCGGCCGACCCGATTCGGCCGCGCGGGCGCGGCTGCGCAGCAGCTCAGGAAGGCTCAAACCGGCGATTCCGGCCAGGCCCGCTTTCAGCATTCCGCGGCGGCTGACAAGGGTCAGCCCTTCACGATCGCGTCCGTAATAATCCGCAAACGCGTGGCGCGTGTGTGCCGGTCTTTCACAGCCTCTAACGGCCATCCTCGAGACTCCTGTGCATTGCTTTTTGAACTGCGCCGGCGCAGTGCCTCTGCCTAATATATCGGCCACCGTTTATGCCTGCAATCAAAACGTTGCTGTTCGGGGTATTTCGCGCGCATCCGTCAAGCTGGGGTGGATCTTGAACCGTCGGAAATTGTCCGACGCGTCTCGGCGAGCCCCGGGATTTACTCCGGCAGGATCACCCTCCCCACGCGTTGGTTCGATTATTTCCAACTGACGTGCGCTGGGACCGCGCCTGGCAGACGCGTTCGGTCGTTCGGCGATTTGTGGCGTGCGGATTGCGTGGATCCGGAGACCGGCTGAACAAACCAGCCGGGTCGCCCTGGGGGTGCGATGCCGGGCAGATTCCTCATTGGATCCACAATTCTTCGCAATTTGCAGCCCCACACTATTGATACTGAGTCTCAGTATCGTATAATCGCGAGTGCATAGATAGTGACCGAACGGCGCGCGAATGACTGTTCCCAAACCGCCACGACCCGTTGGAATCACCGACCGGCCCGAAACCAGGGCTCCGGTCGTCGTGCGCTCGGAAGATCTGCTCGGAGGCCAGCGCGAGATCCTGATCATCCACGGTCAGGAAGTCTACCGCCTGCGCCTCACCCGCAACGGCAAGCTGATTCTCATGAAATGAGCCCCAATCCATTCCTGAATGTCAAGCAGAGTTGCGTCAATTCCGAAATCCAGATTCCGAAATCACTTCGCTACTTCTCGTGCGACACGTCCCGCACCTCGATCTTCAATTTCCCCAGGACGCTGACCAGCGGCAGGAATGACGCCAGCGGGGACGAACCTCCCTCGTCCGAGAAGCTCGAATCGGCGAACTTGATGTGGTCGGCGGCGACGCCGCCTTTGCCGAGCGTTGCGTCGAGCGGAATCCACTCCCCGCGCACGAACATTTCCGTCCACATGTGACCCCCGAAACTCGACTGGGCAGGAACGTACACCAGTCCCACGGCGACCCGCGACGGAATCTTGCGAGCGCGGCACATCGCCGCCAGCAGCACGGCGTGTTCAGTGCAGTCCCCCGAAAGCTCCTTCGCGACTTCGGCTGCCGAGGCCAGCAGCGTCGAAAAGTTCTTCTTTTTCACGTTCTGCTGCACCCAGCGTTCCATGAGCTGGGCGGATTTCCACGGATCGGTTTCTCCGCCGACTGCCTCGGCTGCGTGCTTCCGCACGAGCTGATCGTCGCTTTGCACGTAGGCGTTGGGAGCCAGAAACTCCTTTCCCGGCCGCCCCTGACCCCCGGCCCCGTCATTTTCCGGCGGAGATATGGCGTCTACCGTGAGATCGATCGTATGCGGGTCGATGCGGGCCACTTTCTGGGTCGGGCCCGCGCTCAGAGTTTTTTCCGGGTCGTCTCCCGGAATCGTGATGCGATACACGACGCGCGTGGTCTGCCCGGGCTGTTTGATTTCACCCGTCTTGATCAGCGTCGCAATCGCCAGGTCGACTTCGTCGCCGGAGAGCGCTTTCAGCGCCTCCGTCTTCGAAACCTTGTAAGTGGCCATTCCCAGCAGACTGACCGTCGACTTCAGAATTTCGCCCTTTTTGTCGACAAAGTCGTGAGTGACGATCTGCGGAGCGATGCTCTCCGTTACGGTCACGTCAAGCAACTTTTTCGTCTGGCCCCCCAGAAGCGCGACGTTCGCCCAGTCCGCGGCCTGAAGCGTCATGGTGCTCACTTCGGCGAACTGCGGATCAAATGCTTTGAGAGTTCGCCTTTCTCCCGCTTTGATTGGGTTCTGCCGCAGTTGCCGATCGCGATACGCGGGAGATTTGATCGAATCGTCCCACGGCAACTCCTTTCTGGTCGATTTGCCGTTGACTTCGGACGTGAGAATCAGATTTCCGTCCTTGACGCGGCCCGAGCTTCGAGTGGGCGCGGCCGGGGGACTGAGAAGCTCATACTGGAACTCGA
>JBLMWR010001061.1:0-6657 GCA_050257335.1 Deltaproteobacteria bacterium
ATGGGCGTTCGGCGATGACTGGACGCGACGGCCGCCCGCAATCGCCTCGCCGCGCTGCTGATCGAAAAAATCGCAGGAATCGATCGAATCTGCCGTTTGACGGAATTCCAGAAACAGAAACTTCAATTGGCCGGCCGGGGAGACATCAAGCACTTGTTCGATGCCATCGAGGAGCGCCGGCTGAGATTTCAGCTCGTTCAGGGGACCCAAGTCACCGACACCGGCCTGGCCCACCTCACGAAGCTGACGAAACTGCGACAACTGTTGCTCACCCGTACGCAGGTGACCGAGAGCGGTATTGCCGAACTGAAAAACGTGTTGCCGACGGCGGAAATCGAAAAATGATCGCAGCGAAACGGGGCCGCGCCCCAGCGTGGTCCTTTTTTCTCGTGCCCACGCAAGATGTCGCAATGAGGGAGCGCAGAGACGGCATCTCGCGGACCGAGGCGGTCGAGTCGCGCCTGGCTCGGGAGTTGATCAGGCAAGGAACGCACAGACCGCATCCCGGCGCGCCGGGATGACGACAAAACGCGACGCGTCACAACGAACCTGATTGAATGGCCTCCTCCGCCTGCCGGGCCAGGACCCCGACGAGGTCGCCGAGGCGGGCGAAGCGCGGGTCGCGAGTGTGGCCGCGGACGTAGCGGGCGTAGATCTGCTGAACGATGACGGCGATCTTGAACAGGCCAAAACAGTAGAAGAAGAGGGCGTTCGGAACCGCGCGGCCGGTTCGTTCTTCGTAACGCGCGACCAGCTCGCGGCGGGTCAGGCTCCCCGGGACGGCGGTCGGACCGAATGCCGTCTGTTTCAGGGCTTCCGGATCGCCCGCCTCGATCCAGTAACCAAGCGTCGTCCCCAGATCCATGAGCGGGTCGCCGAGCGTGGCCATCTCCCAGTCGAGCACGGCGACGATGCGGGCAGGATCTTCCGGCGAGAGGACGACGTTGTCGTATTTGTAGTCGTTGTGGATCACGGCGGCGCGCGATTCGGGCGGAAGATGTTCGCCCAACCAGCGCGAGACGCGGTCCATCTCCGGCACGTCGCCGGTGCGGGCCTGCTCATAGCGTTTGGCCCAGCCGCTGACTTGGCGTGCGATGTATCCCTCCGGCTTGCCGAGATCTGCCAAACCGGCGGCCTGATAGTCGATCGAATGCAGCCGGGCGAGTTGGTCGATCAGGGCGGTGGAGAGGCGCCGGGCCATATCGGGATCGAGTGCCATTTGCGACGGAGCATTCGTGCGCAGGATCAGACCGCGGCGCCGCTCCATCACATAGAACGGCGCCCCAATGACACTTTCGTCGTCGCAGCAGGCATACGGGCGCGGCGCGGCGGGAAAGACTTTGGAAAGCTGCGAAAGAACGCGGAATTCGCGCCCCATGTCATGGGCCGACTTCACCTGATTGCCAAATGGGGGCCGGCGCAGCACCAGCTCGTTCGTTCCGCAGCGCAACAGATAAGTGAGATTCGAGTGCCCGGCAGGGAACTGCTCGACGAACAGCGGACCTGCCGCCTCGGGAAGGTGCTCTTTCAACCAGGCTTCCAGCCGCTCGAGCGGCAATTCTTCCCCCGCGCGAATCGGAGCAGTCTCATTGAGATCGGCCGTCAGCGGTACGTCCATAACGCGGGATCTTGCAAATGGGGAACGGTATTGAAACTGTCGAGTGTGAAACGGTCGTCGGTGAAGACAAATTCGGTGACGGCGGCGTTGCGGAGGCGCCAGGCGAGTTCCAGGGCCGAACGGTCGGGGGCGGCGAGCGCCCACCGGGCCGCATTGCCGATGAACCCGCCGGAGGTGAACATGACGATCCGCCGGCCCGGGGCGGCTGGCTGCGCGACCTGAAGCAGCGCGCGCTCGACGCGGTCCCGAAAGCGGGGCCAGCTCTCGAAGCGGACTTCGCCAGTCGGCAGGGCCTGCCAGTGCAGGAGCAGCGACTCGAACATCCGCTGGAACGTCCGCAAGCGATCGTTTTCCCCCGCGCTCTGACGGTAACCATCGAACAGTTGGAGGAACTCGGCACTCTGGCTACGGAGTTCCGGCGCGAGCTGGTGAAATAGTCCGTGCAGGTCGAATTCATCGAGATCCGGCAGAACGACTGGCTCGGGCCAGGGCTGGCCGGCCTGACGAAAGGCAGTGCCGGCGAATTCCGCCGACCGCTGCTGACGCGCGCGAGGGCCGGTATAGACCGCATCGAAGCGCACGCCGTGCCGGACCCAGTATTCCCCCAATAACTGCGACTGCTGTTCCCCCAGCGGGGTAAGCTGGTCGTATTCGTCGGCAAAAAAGGAGGCCTGGCCGTGTCGGACCAGCGTGAGGACGCTCATTGGTACTCCCAACCTGAGCAGCACGGGCTTCTCAGACTCTCGCGTCAGAAATAGTAGCAGGCACGCTCCGTGTGCCGCAGCCTCTCTTGTGGAAAACCAGCAAAACGGGTCTCGTAGGGACTGCACGGCGTAAGCCGGGGCCGACGGCACGCAGAGCGTGCCTGCTACTATTGTCTCGCATCCGACTTTTCCTGTCGCTGCAACTCCAGCCGGGCGATCGTTTCGCGGTGAACTTCGTCGGGGCCGTCGGCCAGGCGCAGCGTGCGGGCGGCGGCCCAAGCCTCGGCGAGAAACGTGTCACCGCTGACTCCCAGAGCCCCATGCGCCTGGATCGCCCGGTCGATGACCCGCACCGCTACATTCGGTGCCACGACCTTGATCATCGCGATCTCCGACCGCGCGGCCTTGTTGCCGACCGTGTCCATCAGATGCGCAGCCTTCAGCGTCAGCAGCCGAGCCTGCTCGATCTCGATCCGCGATTCGGCGATGTCGTGTCGGATCGTCCCGTGTTCGCCGAGCGGCTTGCCGAAAGCGATGCGGACGGTCACCCGCCGGCACATCGTTTCCAGGGCCCGGTCGGCAAGGCCGATCAGCCGCATGCAGTGATGGATCCGGCCGGGGCCCAGCCGCCCCTGGGCGATCTCGAAGCCTCGCCCTTCGCCCAGCAGCAAATTGGCAGCCGGCACCCGCACGTTGTCGAAGAGCATTTCCGCGTGGCCGTGAGGGGCGTCGTCATAACCGAAGACCGTGAGGAGTCGCCGCACGGTGATGCCGGGAGTATCCATCGGCACGAGAATCATCGATTGCTGTCTGTGCGGCGGAGCAGCGGGGTCGGTCTTGCCCATGAAGATGCAGAGCCGGCATCGCGGGTCGCCGGCCCCCGAAGTCCACCATTTCCGACCATTCAGAAGGTACTCGCCACCCTGCCGTTCGATGCGCGCCTGGATATTGGTCGCGTCGGACGAAGCGACGTCGGGCTCGGTCATGGCGAAGCAGGAACGGATCGTCCCGGCCAGGAGGGGCTTGAGCCAGCGCTCCTGGTGCTCGGGCGTGCCGTAACGCACGAGGACTTCCATGTTCCCCGTGTCGGGGGCCGAGCAGTTGAAGACTTCCGGGGCCCACGGGATGCGGCCCATCATTTCGCAGAGCGGGGCGTATTCGAGGTTGGTGAAGCCGGCACCCAGGGTGCTGTCGGGGAGGAACAGGTTCCACAGCCCGGCGGCTTTGGCGCGGGCCTTCAGCTCTTCGACAATTGGCCGGGGCTGCCAGCGGTCGCCCGAGAGGCCCTGTGCGCGATACGTCGTCTCGTGCGGGTAGACGTGCTCGTCCATGAAGGCCGCGAGGCGGGCACGGTATTCCTGAGCGCGGGGGGAGAGTTCGAAGAACATGGAGATTGCAGGCCGGCCCTTCTGTGCCGTCGATCACCTCTGATTGTGCCGTCGATCACCTCTGACGGCCCGGAACGGCCGTCCTACGGGATACGAATTTGTGAGACCGAACAATTACGCCGTCATGCCTCCGTCGACGACGAAGACGTGCCCGGTCACGAACGAGGCTTCGTGCGAGGCCAGGTACAGGGCCGCGAAGCCGATTTCGTCGGGCTGTCCGATGCGCGGAATCGGCTGCGTCAAGTCGAGCTGCCCCACGTATTCGGGATTCTTCCAGAAATACTGGCTGAACTCGGTCTGGATCAATCCCGGAGCGATGGCATTTACCCGCACGCCGTGCGGCCCGAACTCGCGCGCCCAGCTCCGCGTGAGCATGATCAGCCCCGCCTTCGTAAAGCTGTAGAGCAACCCGCCCGGCTGCGGCTCCAGGCCCGCCACCGAGCTTATATTGATGATCGATCCGCCGGTTTTGCGTGCGATCATTTTCGGGACCGTAAACCGCACGAGGCGGACGGCCGCTTTGACGTTGATTTCGACCATTTTGTCGAGCATCTCGTCGGTCACTTCCAGGGCGGGTCCCTGGCCGATGTTCGTGGCGCTGTTGTTGACGAGGATGTCGATGGGACCGAGCTGAGCCTCGGTCTGACGGACCAGATTTTCGAGCTGATCGAGGCGGCCGACGTGGCAGGCGATAGGGAGGACGCGGCCGGGGAGGGAAGCAAATTCGGCGGCGGCGGCCTCCAGGTTTTCGAGCTTGCGGCTGGCGATGACCACGGCGGCCCCTGCTTCCGCGAAGCGCCTGGCGATGGCCTTGCCGATCCCCCGCCCGCCGCCGGTGACGAGGGCGACTTTGCCGGCAAGCGAAATGGAGGTGCTCATGCTGGTGCCAGTCGGCGACGGTGGCTGTGGGAACAAACGACCCCGGAGGGGACACAGTGTACCGCAGCGAAGCGCATTCTCCCAGCCACGGCCAGCCGGCTCGCGCCGGCCGCTCGCCAGACAGTTGCGCCACGCGCGCCGGTTCGGCAGACAGACGCCCGCCGTCGCAGTAGGATGAGAAGCCTTGGCGCAGACACGAGACGAATTTAACCGCGGATGACGCGGATATCGAAACAGGCCTCGATCCGGATCAAGAAGATACGGACAGAAGTGGACAGAAAAACTGATCAAGGGCAACCTTCGTATTTAAGCAGCCGGACAGACAACAGGCGGGCACCGGGCAATGCAAGACGACAGAGTGGGCAACCGCGCCGAGCACGAAGAGTATCCTGCAGCGGGCTACGCATGGTACGTTGTCGCCGTCTTGACCCTGGCTTACGTGGTGTCGTTCATCGACCGTCAGATCCTGGGCCTGCTGGTCAAGCCGATCCAGGAGGACCTGGGGATCGGCGATAAGCAGATCAGCCTGCTGATGGGGGCCACCTTCGCGGTGTTTTACACGCTGTTCGGCATTCCTCTGGGCCGTCTGGCGGATACCTGCAGTCGTCGCACGATCATCGCGGCGGGGATCGGCTTCTGGAGCCTGATGACGGCGGGGTGCGGTCTGGCGAAGAGTTTCTGGCAACTGGCCGTGTTGCGCGTGGGGGTCGGGGTCGGAGAAGCCGCGCTCTCTCCGTCCGCCTATTCGCTCATCGCCGATTACTTCCGACCGGAGCGCCGCTCGACCGCCATGAGCGTGTACTCGATGGGCATCTTCGTCGGTTCGGGGCTGGCGTTCATCCTGGGAGGGTTGGTCGTCCGATTCTCGGAAGCGCAGAAAAGCTTCCTCATGCCGCTGATCGGAATGGTGCGTTCGTGGCAACTGGTTTTTTTGATCGTCGGTCTGCCGGGACTGGCGATGGCGTTGCTGCTGTATACGATTCGAGAACCGACTCGCAAAGGAATCCGTCGATTGACCGAGGGCACCGATACCGCGCCCCGCGCCACGATGCGCGAAGTCTGGGCATACCTGCTCGACAATTGGGGAACATTTGCCTGCCTCAACCTCGGGGTGGCGATGATTACTCTCAATACCTACGGCATGAGCTCGTGGGTGCCGTCGATGTTCATCCGCAGATACGGCTGGTCGCCGGCCGAGACAGGAATGGTCTTCGGCCTGATAGTGGGGACCTCGGGCACCCTCGGCATCGTCACCGGAGGACGAGTAGCCGACTGGCTCAGCGAGCGGGGCTATGGGGACGCGACGGTGCGGGTGGCCGGGTTTGCCGCGCTCGCCTGGCTGCCGTTCGGCGTGGTCTATCCACTGGTGCCGTCAGCGGCGTGGTCGGCGGCGATCGTGACACCGGCGATGTTCTTTTCGAGCATGCCCTTCGGAGTCGCCCCGGCAGCGATCCAGCGGATGATGCCGAACACGATGCGCGCCCAGGCGACTGCCGTCTACCTGTTCGTGATCAATCTCATCGGCATGGGGTTGGGCCCGACTCTCGTGGCCGCGCTGACCGAGGATGTATTTCGCGACAAACAAGCGGTGCATTATTCGCTGGCGATCGTGGGTGCGATCTCGCAGACAATGGCCGGCGTGCTGCTCTGTGCCGGTTTGAAGCGTTACCGTCGGAGTCTCGAGTACTTTGAAGAATGGGACCAGGCGCGGGAGGAGGGATCGAAGATAGAAGATGCAAGATAGAAGAGGGAGGAGGGCGGGCCGGCAGCGGCGCGGGTGATGACGGTGGTTTTTGCGGATGGAAGTGCCGGGCTGATTGGTCTCGCCGGGGGACGGTGCAAGGTGCGTCGCGCGCCCCTCCGGATTTCCCGCCGTGAAACTGGTCTTGGCAGAAATTGCTTCGTTTGTTAAGAATCCGCCCCTTTCTCGCGTTTCCCCACCACAAAGTCCGAAATGACCGGCGAACGGATTCGCCTGAAGCAGGCGACTGGTTCGTTTTCTATCTTGCCAGTTGAAGGGAATCACTGCCATGCCTGGTTCGCGGACGCTTATCGGTTGCCTGGTTGT
>JBLMWR010001062.1:0-5112 GCA_050257335.1 Deltaproteobacteria bacterium
GAAGAACCCGGACTGCACGATATCTGGGGGCACCTGCAAAGGCCGCGCGATCTGTCGCGCGGGATCTACCGCGGCGGGCGTCGCCCGGTCGACATTTATCGCCGCGTGCATCAGGGGATTCCCGGGACGCAGATGAACGGCTTCGCCAAGCTGCTCCAGCCGGAAGAAATCTGGGATGTCGTGAATTACGTCCTGAGCATTCCCTTCGACGGCCAGCAGTCGGCGTATCCAGCAGACCTGAAAGAAGAGGAAGAAGCAGGCAAACAGAAAGTTGCGGTAACGGAAGAATAAATGTTGCGGCGCGCGGCCGGCGCAAGCCGGCCGGGTGATAGAAGCGTCGTTCACTCCTCGCCTGAAAGTGTCTCAACCGGTCTACCGGGAGCATTGTTGTGAATCGATTCTGGTTTTTCTTTTTCATGATCGCGGGCATTGCCGCCGTGGGCTCATATGCCATGGCGCCGGCGATGGGGTGGTGGTTTCCCGGAGCGGGCACGTCGCTGTCACCTCTCGGGAGGCAGATCGACGACCTCTACTATCTGATTCTCGTCATCACGGGAGTCACCTTCATCGGCGTGATGGCGGTGCTGGGCTACATACTCTGGACATTCGGCGCAGGAAAGCGCGAGCGGGGCCTGTTCACGCACGGCAGCCACACGCTCGAAGTCGTGTGGAGCATCGTCCCCGCCGGGATCCTGCTCTTCATCGCCCTCTACCAGCTCGACGTCTGGGCCCGCTACCGCGTCAAGTCGCTGTTCGATCAGAAGGCCCTGGCGAATCCGGTGGCTGAGGTGACGGCGCGGCAGTTCGAATGGCGGATCCGGTATCCGGCGCCCGGCAAGGTGCTGCAGGACACGCCGCAGCCTGACGACCTGTATACCGTCAACGATCTGCACGTCCCGGTGGGCAAACCCGTCGTCATCCGGCTGCGAAGCGAAGACGTGCTGCACTCGTTCTACCTTCCGCACCTGCGCGTCAAGCAGGACGCCGTTCCGGGGCTGATCATCCCCGTCTGGTTCCAGTGCGACAAGGTGGGGCGGACCGAGCTGGTGTGCGCCGAGCTGTGCGGCTGGGGGCACTACAAGATGCGCGGGCAGCTCACCACCCAGCGCGAAGAGGACTTTCAGGAATATCTCAGGGTGCTGTCGAATTCGCAGTTCGACGACGGCGTGCCCGTGGCAAAAGCGGAAGAGAAGAAAGCGGACGAGTAAATGGTGAGTGGGCCTGAAGCCCGCGCGAAACGTCGATACGGGCGGGCTGAAGCCCACCCCACGGAGAGAAGAGGAGTGGAACAATGAGCACGCTCAATCCGGCCGGCCATCTTGTGACGGCGCACGAACACGAGGCGCACGCCCACGCGGCGCACCATGAGATCGGTTTCGTGAGGAAGTACATTTTCTCGACCGACCACAAGATCATCGGCATCCAGTTTCTGATCACCACGCTGCTGATGTTTCTGGTCGGAGGGCTGCTCGCGCTGGGGGTCCGCTGGCAACTGGCTTTCCCCTGGCGGGAAATGCCGATCGTCGGGCGGCTCCTCTTTTCAGCACAGGGGGGGGCTATCTCCCCCGAGTTCTACACGATGCTCTTCACCATGCACGCCACGGTCATGATCTTTCTGGTCATCATTCCCATTCTGGCGGGGGCCTTCGGCAACTTCCTGATCCCCCTGCAGATCGGGGCTGACGATATGGCCTTCCCGACCCTGAACATGCTCAGCTACTGGTTCATGTGGCCGGCGATCGGGTTCTTCATGGCCAGTTTTTTCGTGACCGGCGGTGCGGCGGCGGCCGGATGGACATCGTATCCCCCCTTGAGCGCCGTGCAGCAGGCGGCGCCGGGATCGCAGCTCGGCCAGACGCTGTGGCTCATGGGGGTCACCTTCGTCGGCGTCTCGTCGATGATGGGCTCGGTCAACTACATGACCACGATCATCAACATGCGGGCCCCCGGCATGACGCTGTTCCGCATGCCCATGACGATCTGGGCGATGTTCATCACCGCCATCCTGCAGGCCTTCGCCCTCCCCGTACTGACGGCCGCCGGCTTCATGCTCCTCTTCGAGCGCACGCTGGGGACGACGTTCTTCGTCCCGGGGGGCCTGGTCGTCAATAACGCCCAGGCGACCGTCGGGGGCGGGCAGGCCCTCCTCTGGCAGCACCTGTTCTGGTTCTATTCGCACCCCGCCGTCTACATCATGATTCTGCCGGCGATGGGGATGGTGTCCGACATGATCTCGTGCTTTTCCCGCAAGCCGCTGTTCGGCTACCGCCCGATGGTCTACTCGATCGCCGCCATCGCCGGACTGGGATTCATCGTCTGGGGGCACCACATGTTCACCAGCGGCATGAACCCCGCGCTGGGGATGACGTTCATGATCTCGACGATCATGATCGCCCTTCCCTCGGCGGTGAAGACGTTCAACTGGCTGGGGACGATGTGGGGCGGGGACCTGCAGTTCACGGTCCCCATGCTCAACGCCATCGGCTTCGTGTCGATGTTCGTCGTGGGAGGCTTAAGCGGCATCTTCATGGCCGCTGTGCCGGTCGATATTCACATCCACGACACCTATTTCATCGTGGCCCATTTCCACTACGTGTTGTTCGGAGCGACGGTATTCGGCGTGTTCGGGGCAATTCATTTCTGGTTCCCGAAGATGTTCGGGCGGATGATGAACGAGACGGTGGGGAAGATTCACTTCGCGCTGTCGTTCATCGGGTTCAACTGCACGTTTTTCCCGATGCACTTCCTGGGAACGTCCGGGTTTCCGCGGCGGCTGGCCGATCCCTACAACTACCCGTACCTCGAACATCTGCTGCCGCTCAACCAGTTCATCACCTACAGCGCCATCCTGATGGGGTCCGCGCAGATCCTGCTGATCGCCAACTTCGCGTACAGCATTTTCAAGGGCCCCAGGGTGGGGCGCAATCCGTGGAACGCCAACAGCCTGGAATGGACCGCGCCGTCTCCTCCGGGGCACGGGAATTTCGACATTCTGCCGGTGGTCTACCGCGGGCCGTACGAGTACGCCTCGCCGCTGGTCGAAGAAGACTTTCTCCCGCAGACGAGGTTTCTGCCGAACGAAGACCGGCACGCCGACCCCTACGCGGAGCCGCACTAAGACCGAGTTGAACGGGACGAGGACGTATAGGTCCGACAGGTCCCATGAGTCCCAATGAGTCCCGCTTGACTGTGCTTCTGCCGAGATGACCGACTCGCCTTACAATCCCTGGCTGCATCGCCTCGCCGTTCTGACGGCGTGCGTAGCGCTGCTTCCCATTCTGATGGGGGCGCTGGTGACCACGAAGGATGCGGGGATGGCGTTTCCGGACTGGCCCAGCTCCGACGGCCACAACATGCTCCTTTACCCCTGGCTGAAATCGGCCGGCGCCAAATTCCTCGAACACGGGCATCGCCTGGCGGGAATCCTCATTGGCCTTGCCAGCATTGCCCTGGCGATCGCCGCCTGGCGCGGCGAGCGCCGCGCGTGGGTGAGGTACCTTGCCTGTACCGTCCTCGCGGCCGTCGTCGTGCAGGGAATTCTCGGCGGTCAGCGCGTGCGGCTCGACGAGCGCGGGCTGGCGTTCGTCCACGGCAGCTTTGCCGCCCTTGTTCTGGCGCTGATGGCGGTCGTCGCCGTCATCACCAGCCGCGGCTGGTACGCCGTGTCGGTCCGTGACGCGCGTCAAACGCCGGGGCGCCTGCGATGGCTGGCTCTGGCGACGTGCGGTTGCGTGTTTCTTCAGTACGTGCTGGGGGGGTTGTTGCGTCACCGGGGCACGGCGCTGTTTGAACACCTCGGATTTGCCTTCGTGGCGGCCCTGATGGTGATCTGGCTGGCACTGTCCGCCGCCGTGAGCGGAATCGCCTGGCTGCGAGTCCCTGCCGGCATTCTCGCTCTGCTCGTCGTTGCGCAACTCGCGCTGGGCGCGGGGGCCTGGGTCACCAAATTCGGCTTCGGGGGCCATGTTGCCGTCTACGGGTCGCTGCTGCAGGACGTCGTGCGGACGTCCCACGTCCTGTGCGGAATGCTGCTTTTCGTGACGACCGTCGTTTTGACGGTGCGGATCGCGCGGTTGCACGGCTTGTTGTCGGGTGCTGCCGGCCGTGACGTGACCCGCATCGCCTGCGACGCCTCCCTTCCGCTGGCAGGAGGCGCGCGATGAGGAGCATGGTCTCGACCGCCGCGTGTAACGCGCCAGCCGTCGCTTCGCCCGTTGCGGCACGCCCGGCGACGACCGTCCGGCTGGCGGATTACCTCGCGCTGACGAAGCCCCGCATTTCCGTCCTGGTCCTGTTGACGGTGACGGCAGGGTATGCGCTCGGGTCGGCTGACCGCTGGCAGGCGGTGCCGCTGCTGCACGCTCTCTTCGGAATCGCCCTGGTGGCCGCCGCCTCGGGTGCCTTCAATCAGCTTCTCGAACGTGACAGCGACTCCCTGATGCTGCGCACCCTGAGTCGCCCGCTTCCGGCGGGACGGCTGTCGGTCGCCGAGGTGCTGCTGTTCGGCGTGCTGACAGGGGTCGTCGGCATCGCGTGGCTGGCGCTGTTCGTGAATGCCGCGACGGCGGTGCTCTGCACCGTGACGCTGGTGCTTTATGCCGGTGTCTATACGCCTCTCAAACGCCGCACCTCGTTCTGCACCGCGGTCGGAGCGATTCCCGGGGCGTTGCCTCCGGTGCTGGGGTGGACGGCTTCCGGCGCGCCGCTCGATGCCGCGGCCTTCAGCCTGTTCGCAATCCTCTTCCTCTGGCAGTTCCCGCATTTTCTGGCGATCGCCTGGATTTATCGCGGCGACTACGGTCAGGCCGGGTTGAAGATGCTCCCGGTTCGCGGGCGGTTGCCGCGCGTCACAGGGCTGATGGCCGTGGGCTACGCCCTGGCGCTGATTCCTTTCAGTCTCTCCCCGTCCGCCTGCGGCCTGGCGGGAAGCGCGTACGTCGCGGTGGCGCTGGCGCTCAGCGCGGGATACCTGGCGGCGGCGGTGCGATTTGCGGCAAACGAGTCACTGCAGTCGGCCCGGACGCTGTTGTGGACCTCGCTGATTTATCTGCCGGTGCTGCTTGTTACGCTGGTGTGGGACCATTTTTCGCTTTTGTCGTGAAGAAAGCTTTG